>DATASX010000003.1 GCA_036269075.1 Sporichthyaceae bacterium | reverse complement strand
CTGACTTACCGTCACTGTCCACAGCGACCGAGGAACGGAGAACCGGCACAGCGCCGGGGACCGATCACGCCCCGGCGACCACACCATCGCGAAGCCGTCCCAACCAGTCAGCCCGCCAGACACCTGCAATTTCGAGGCTAGCTAGGGGCGCGCCAGGCGCAGGGCGAGGGTGGGGCATGCCGTCACCGCTGCTCGGGCGTGCGAGGCCAACTCGGCCGGCACCGGGCCCGGTTCGATGATCGGGTAGCCCCACTCGTCCAGCGTGATCAGTTCCGGCAGCAACTCGGCGCACATCCCGTGGCCGTGGCACTCGATCCGGTTGATCCGCAGGATCTGCTCGGCTCCGCGCAACGACAGGCTCATCGGCGACTCACGTCCAATCGGGGTTGGTTGTCGCGGCCGGTGGGGCCACCACCGACGGCTGACTCGCCCCGGCACAGGGATGGCCCGAGGCATGGGCTTGGACGTCGTCGGCGAAGACCCGCAACGCACTGGCGGCCAGGCGCGCGGCCCCGTCCGGATGGCTGCAGGCCCCACGGCCGGGAATGACGCCCAACCGCGATCGGAGACGGTCCAACGTCTCGGCGCGGGCAGTGCCCCGGGCCAGTTCGACGAAGTCCGCGGCGACCGCGGGCAGCCCGAACATGCACGGCCCGCACTGACGTGCCGACTCCCCAGCCAGGTAGCGCAGGATCAGCGCGGTCTCGACCACGCCGCAGGCACCGATGGGCAACCCGATCAGCGCGGCCACCCCGAGAGTGCCGCCCGCCGCCCGCAGGCCCTCGTGGCTCAAGGGAACTGACGTGGCGTCAGGTAACTGGAGCCACGCTCCGGCGTACCCGCCGACCAGCACAGCCTGCAGGGCTGCGACCGATCCGCCGCCGAGCCTGAGCACGTCGCGGATCGAGGCGCCGAGTTGCGTCTCGTAGACCCCCGGCCGCTCCACCCCTGCGCTCAGGGTGACCAGGGTGGTGCCGGGCGAGTCTGCCGTGCCGACGGCGCGGAACCAGTCCGCTCCGTGGCGGGTGATCAGGGCCAGGTGGGCGAGGGTCTCCACGTTGTCGATCAGCGTCGAGCGACCGGCGACACCGCGCTCGAACGGCCGCGGCGGCTTGGCGGTGGGGCGAGCCTCGCCGGTGTTGATGAACCGCACCAGAGCGGATTCCTCGCTGGCGACGTACCGGCCGGGGACCTCGGTCACCCGGATCTGCGGCCCGGTGCTGCTGCGTTGCAGCAGCGCTGCGCGCAGGGTCGCCGCCGCGGGGCTGCCGCGGTGGACGCAGAGGTGGATGCGGTCGGCGCCGACGGCGGCCGCGGCCACCTGCGCACCGTCGATGATCAGGTGCGGCTCCAGCGACAGCAGGGCGCCGTCCTTCCCGCTGGCCGGTTCGCCCTCGCAACCGTTGGCCAGGACCGCGGCAGGGCCTCGACCGGAAGCGACCGCGCGAAGCTTCACCGCCGTGGGGAAGCCCGCGCCACCCCGGCCGCGCAACCCAGCCGCCTCCACCTCGGCGATCAGGCGATTGCCCTCGTCCCGGTTCCTCGGCAGGTACACCGGGCCGTGCCGGTCCAGGTGCTCGGCAAAACTGTTGCCGCTTCGTCCGCTCAGCCAACCCGCCAGCAGCCGACTGGTGCTCTGCTGGGTCTGCAGGCCCTCACTCATCGTCCGCCCCCACTCGTCGCACGGGACGGGATCCGGACGATCTCATCGGGATGACGGGCCCGGATCCGCCAGGCCACCGCGGCCAGGACCGCGGCGATGCAGGCCAGGTCGAGGATCCGCACCGGGTTCAATCGCGAGTCCGCGCCGCCGACGCCGAAGCCGTGCACCACCGCGATCGGCCAGCAGCCGTAAGCGGAGTAGTGAAGACTGCGCCAGGCCCGGGCCGGGATGATCCCGCGCAGCAGGCTCGAGGCGACCAGCGCGATGAGCAGATCGAAGGCGACCGCCCCGAGACCGACCCACATCGGCTCGTAGGGCGAGACGAACGGGATCACCGCCGCCGTCCATCCCAGGTGTACATACGGATCCAGCTCCGCCGTCACCACATGGACGGCGATGAAGATGACCGACAGCAGCGACAGGTTCCGGTGGACGTCGCCGACCACGAACCTGGGCCAGCGCGCCGAGGCCAGCCGCGACCGGTGCAATGCGCCCAGCACCAGCACCGTCGTCAACAGCACCAACGAGACCAGTCCGGTCGCCCGACTGGCGTACCAGAGAGCTTGGTTGTTCACGCTTCCCCCACCACGAACTCGATCCCCGCCGGGCCCGCATCGGCGGGCCAGCCTTGCGTCCGAACGATCGAGTCGGCCCCGACCAGTCGGGCGGGCAAGCCGCGCGCGGCCAACCACTGCGGGGCCGCGGCACCGAGAACGACCGCGGCGGTGGCCGCCGCGTTGGCGTCCGCGCACGTCGCCGCGGCGACGCTGACCGCCCGCCAGACCGGTTCAGCGGAGGCACCGGTACGCGGGTCGACGATGTGATGGTGCGTCAGACCGGCGCGACGCCATCGGCGGCAGGTGGTGCTGGACGTGGCCAGCCCGCCTTCCCGGATTGACACGACCGAGTCCGCGTCCTGATGGGCGCCGCGATGGTCCTCCCCCACCGCCACCGCCCAGCCCTCGTCCGGGGCCCGCCCGGCCACCGCGATGTCCCCGCCCAGGGACACCAGCACCGAGCAGCCGAGGTCGGCATGGATGCGCTGCGCCGCCCGGTCCGCGGACCACGCCTTGGCCGTGGCACCCAGATCCAGGACCACGCCACGCGGCAGGCACACCAGACCCTTGTCGGCCTCGAAGCCCACCCGCCACCAGCCCGCCGCCGGCACCGGCGCCCCCGCCGCTGACGGTGCGTCAGGTTCCACAGCGGCGAAGTCGCGGTCGTAACCCAGCGCGGACACGGCCTCGCCGACCGTCGGATCCACCAACCCGTCGGTGGCCTGCGCGGCCCACAGGGCGACCTCGATCGCCTCGGCGAGGACCCGGCTCACCCGAACCGTCCGACCGGGCATCAGGTGCAGCCGCGAGATCTCGGAGTCGGCCCGGAACCGGCTGCACGCGAGGTCGACCTCGAACAACCACTCGCGCAGCGTCGTGGCCGCCGCGTCCACCAGCTCCGGACGGTCCACCAGGACCTCGGCGGTCGTGCCCAGCGCTTCGAACGAGGCTCGGGCCGGGCGAACCAGGCTGGTCATGACCCACCGGAACGCACGTGCGCCCGCTTCGTCGTCGACGTGGGCGTGGTGGTCGGCGCACGCAGTGTCGAACGGGAGCTGGTGGAACCGGCCGAGAGGCCGGCCGTCCCGGCGGACGAGCCGGCCGAGGGCGCGGCGGTGGACGCCGAGGTGTGTCCGGGCAGGCCCATGCCCAGGACCACGGCGACCAAGGTCGAGCCGAGAGCGGTGGTTCTGGTGACCATCGACGTCCGGCGCCGACCGTCTGTCCGTGCCAGGATTTTGTGCGTGCTGCCGCGCATTCCGTGCCTCCGAGCCAGTTCTTCCCCCGACGGCCTTTCGCCGCTCTGTTGGAAAGAGTGCAGCCCGGGCCACTAAGGACCTGTTCAGCAATCCTGTGCGCTGTCTTCGGATCTGCTTCGCGCCGGCAACTGGGCGCCGAACCGGTGACTTCCGGCCCGGAATGTCCCGGTATGTCCCTGCCCTGGAGCCGTTCGGTCAGCGGCGGAAGGCGCGGATTGTCGCGGCGTGCATGCCTTCGGCGACCTGATGGGTGAAGGTGACCGTGCTGTCGGTGAATCCGGCGGCGCACAGCATCTCGAGGTACTCGGCTCGGGACAACGCGCCGGCGATGCACCCGACGTAGGAGCCACGTTCGGCGCGAGCAGCCCGGTCGAGATGATCGTCGGCGACGACGTCGCTGATCCCGATGCGTCCGCCGGGTCGTAGGACACGGAAGACCTCGGAGAGAACCGCGCGCTTGTCGGTCGACAGGTTGACCACGCAGTTCGAGATGACCACGTCGACGCCGGCGTCGGGCAGCGGCAGGTCCTCGATGTTGCCCTTGCGGAACTCGACGTTGGTCGCGCCGGCCTTCGCCGCGTTGGCCCGGGCCAGGTCGAGCATCTCGTCGGTCATGTCGACGCCGTAGGCGAAGCCAGTGGGCCCGACGCGGCGCGCCGACAGCAGCACGTCGATGCCACCGCCGGAACCCAGATCGAGCACGGTCTCGCCGGGCCGCAATTCGGAGACGGCCGTGGGGTTCCCGCAGCCGAGGCTGGCAGCCAACGCCTGTGCAGGCACCGACTGCTCGTCCGAGTCGTAGAGCGCGGACCCGAACGCCGACGTATCGGTGGAGGCCGATTCGCAGCAAGCAGTTGGGCTCACGCCGCAGCAGCCGTCCTCGACCGCGAGCACCTCACGGTTGGGCGCCCCCGCAGCGGCGCGGACGGCCGCGGTGGCGTAGCGCTCGCGAACCTGCTCACGGACCTCGTCGTCGGAGGCGGTCGCCATGAGTTGTCCTCCTCGAAACGGGCGGATCGCCGTCAGCAGCGACTGCCCGCGGTCGCCGGGTCGCCGGGGGCCAGTTCCTCGATGAGCTTCTCGACGTGGACGCGGGTCTGGTCGCGGACCTCGCGCACGACCTCGATCGGTTGCCCGGCCGGGTCGGTGAGTTCCCAGTCCTCGTAACGCTTTCCGGGGAAGATCGGGCAGGCGTCGCCGCAGCCCATGGTCACCACGACGTCGGAGGCCTGCACCGCTTCGTTGGTGAGCACCTTCGGCTGGGCGGTGGCGATGTCGATGCCGACCTCCCGCATGGCCTCCACCGCCGCTCGGTTGACCGCCTCCCGCGGGGCAGAACCAGCCGAGCGCACCTCGACGCGGTCGCCGGCCAGGTGGATCAGCCAACCCGCCGCCATCTGCGAACGTCCCGCATTGTGCACGCACACGAACAGGACCGACGGCTTCGCGATCATCGGATGCTCCCCGGTTCAGCGACGGTGGAATTGGCGGCAGTGAGTTCCTGGTGGGGTACGACGACCTGGTCGGCCCCGCGTTCGGGCATCGGGTAGAGCGCGAACAGCAGACCCACGCCGACGGCGGCCCCGACGATCTGCGCACAGACGAAACCCGGCACCGACGAAGGCTGGATCCCGGCGAAGGTGTCGGTGAACGCGCGGCCCACCGTCACCGCCGGGTTGGCGAACGACGTCGAGGAGGTGAACCAGTACGCCGCACCGATGTAGGCGCCGACCGCCGGTGCGGCCACCGCGGCGCGACCGGAATTCACCACGGCGAAGATCAGGAACACCAGGCCACCGGTGGCGACGACCTCGCCGAGCAGCAGGTGCTGGTCCGAGCGGTCGTGGCCGGAGAACTTGACCAGGGCGACACCGAACATGCCGTCGGCCAGGATCGCCCCGCCAATCGCTCCGGCAATCTGTCCGGCCGAATATGCGACAACCTCGGTCGGGGTCAGCCCGGAGTCGGCGCGGCGGCCGACGAACCAGTCCGCGGCCGAGACCACCGGGTTGAAGTGGGCCCCGGACACCGGCCCGAAGGCCAGGATCAGAGTCGCCAGCCCGAGTGCCGTGACCAGCGAATTCTCCAGCAGTTCCAGGCCGATCTGGTTCGGCGAGAGCCGGCTCGCGGCGATCCCGGAACCCACGACCACCGCCACGAGCAGGGCCGTACCGACGAACTCGGCCAGCACCCGCCGCGACAGCGAGACCGTCATCGGCAGGCTTCGGTGCGGCCGCCGGAAACGGCCAGGAGCCCGTTCAGGGCCGACAACACCTGCGGGACCACCCGGTAGTAGACCCAGCTGGCGCGCCGCTCCGAGGTCAGCAATCCGGCCTCGCGCAACACCTTCAGGTGGTGGCTGATCGTCGGCTGCCCGACGTCGAACTCCCCAGCCAGGTCGCACACGCACGCCTCGCCGTCGGCGTGCGAGGCGATCAGCGAGAACAGCCGCAGGCGCACGGGATCGCCCAGCGCCTTGAACACCGCGGCCCAATCCGCGGCCGCGGCCGCGCTCAGTGGCTCCCGCACCATCGGGGAGCAGCACTCCGGTACCTCCACCGAGCCTCCATCGAGAAGTGTCTATATCGGCTGATATCTATATTGACAGGTCTCGATTCAACGGGGAAGGCCGGGACGTCTTTCTGCACGTCATGGTTGTGGTCGTTCTGGGCGAGGCTTTCCGGATGCGTGCCCGTATGGGCGCATTGGCTGACATCGCCGGTGGGGGCCGGCGCAGCCACCGCTGCGCTGACTTCTCGGTCAGCCGTCGCCTGCTGAACAACTTCGGGACGCCCGGGGCGGGGCTCACGATCCCGGGGGGCTCGGCCGTCACCGAGGTGTTCCGCAGCCTTCGGTGGGGCCGCGGGACGGACTGGTCCGGTCAGCCCAATGCCTTCGGATCCTGACGATTGGGCGGGATCCAGAAAACCAACCGGACAGCCCATCCCCCGCCCACCCGCGCTGCCTGACGGGACGTCACACATGGCGTGGCGAGACGGACACGCGCTGCGGCCGCGATCACCCGGTCGCAGTCAGGGAGCACTCCGCCGAAGACCTTCCCGTGCCTTGCCGACGCGAAGCCGGGGCGGGTGACGAACCGGTAGGGCGCCTCGAAGCACACCTGTTCGACAGCGAGCCTCGATTCGGCCGCGTTTCGGGACGTCGGGTGGGTCGAGGTCATGGTGGCGTTCTTCTCGAACGTGCTGCCGGCGCCGGACCGGAACCCGAACTGCACCCAGTCGTGGTCCAGGTCCCGGTACCCGGGGCAGCGCGGTCGCGCTCCACCACCGTTGACAGTGAGGAAGAAGACGGGGCCGGTCGACCCACGGACGTAAGCCGCGCGGGCCTTCGGCGCGCCCACGACGGTGTCGGTCGCGGCGACCACGACCTTCTCGCCCTCGGTGGTCGCGGCGAGGGCACACGCGCCCGAGCACACCGTCGTCACGGTCGGCCGGCCACTGTCGGCGGTCGCCGCGACGCCGGTGGAGTTGTCCGAGCCCAGCACGCCGCTCGGGTTGGTGTTCGGGTTCGGGTCGCCACTGCCGGCATGGCCGTGGCGGGTGGGCGCTGGACGGGAGATCGAAGGTATCCCGGATGTGGGTACCGACCGGGTGATCTCGGTCGCGCCGCCGCCTTGGTCCGCGACGTAGGCGTTGTGGGTCGTCGGGTCGACCGCAACGCCCACCGGGTGGGCGCCGACCGGGACGGTCGCGGTGACCGTGTTGGTGGTCTCGTCGATGACCGAGACGTCGTTGCTGCCGTTGTCCGTCACGTAAGCGGTGCCGACGACCGGATCCACCGCCACATGGGCCGGCGCGGTTCCCACCGCGACGGTTGCGGTGACCGTGTTCGTGCTCTCGTCGATGACCGAGACGTCGTTGCCGCCGGGGGCGGTCTGGCCGGCGTTGGTCACGTAGACGACGTGCCTGGTCGGGTCGACGGCGGCCGATTGCGGGTTGGTGTCGACCGGGACGGTCGCGGTGACGGTGTTGGTGGTCTCGTCGATCACCGACACGGTGTTGCCGCCCGGAGCGTCGGTCGCGCCACCGCTGTTGGTCACGTAGACGGTGTGCGTCGTGGGGTCCACGGCGACCCCGATCGGCTCGTCACCGACCGGGACGGTAGCCGTCACGGTGCGACTGGTCTCGTCGATCACGGAGACCTCGGCGGAACCGAAGTCGGCCACGTAGGCAGTCCGCAAGGTGGGATCGACCGCGATCTCCAGCGGCATGGCACCGACCGGGATTGTGGCGGTGACGTCGTCCGCCGTCTCGTCGACGACCGAGACGGTGTTCTCGCCGCCGTTGGCGACGTAGAGCATGTGAGCGGTCGGGTCCACCGCGATCCCGTTCGGTCCGCTGCCGACCGGGATTGTGCCGGTGACGGCATTGCCGGTCTCGTTGATGACCGACACGTCGTTGCTACCGAGGTCGGTCACGTAGACGGTTGCGGTCGCCGGGTCCACCGCAACCCTGGTCGGAGTGCTTCCGAGGCCCGTCAGATCGGTGGTCGTGTACGTCGTTGCTGCAACGGCCCCCGTGCTCGCCGAGGCAGCGACAACGAGCGCCGCGCACAGCCCCAACCGTGCGCACCGAAATCCCCTCGGTCTGCTCTCGCGCGACGCGATCCCCACGTTCCTTGCTAGCAGCCGGCCTCCGGCTTGCCCGGGAGCCGCGCCGAAGCCTCTCGACGCCGGTCCCGGAGGTGGATCGTCATTCGGGAACTGTTCATCGTCAGTTCCCGTTCCAGCGGTTGCGGCGGGCATACCCGGACCGGTCGCACTGGGTACGCCCGGTCGACCAGGAGGTGAGCAGGTTGAGCGCAGGGCGCAGTCTGTTCGCGAACGCGAAGGAGACCATCGAGCTCCGCGAGGGCGAGACGCTCTTCCGTGAGCATGACCAGGGCACGCATATGTTCGGGGTGGTCGACGGTTCCATCGAGCTGCTTCGGGACGGGCACCTGGTTACCACGATCGGCCCCGGCGGGGTGTTCGGCGCGCAGCTGGGCCGATAGGAGCGACCGTTCGCCGCGCGCTCTTCGGGGGCCCCTGACCACTGTTGCAACTCTGCCCGCTGGTGCGTTTGGACGGAGGTCGGCCTGCACGCGTTGCCTGTCCGGCGGCCTAGCTCACCGTTCGTTCAACAGTGTCCGCAATGTGTCTAGCCGCCAGTCGTCGACGAAGGCCGACCAATCCCGGTTGAGGAGCCCATAGGTGTTGCAGCGGGCGGCGTAACCGGGTTCATTCTGCCACGTGGACGCCTTGTCGTAGCAGTACGCGAGGTATCGCGGTTCTTTCGGGTACCAGCTAGAGATCGTGTAGTAGCCGAAGCTGAATTTATGATCGGCCAGGTAGGAGACCAGGACTCGGAAAGTCGCGGACCAGCTGTCAGGGCTCGACACCGGCACACCGAATTCGCTCAACCAGATCGGTGCAGTGTAAGGCGCATCCGACGAAGCGATGAATCCGAAATCCTGGACGTACACCTGTCGTTGCGCGGCCGCGTCGAGCGCCAGGAGCATCGGGCTGGTGACCGAAGCAACGCCGTCGGTGTCGTGCGGGTGGAACCAGGCGAAAGTGTGCACGCTGTAGGCCAGGTACGGCTTTCCGTGCAACTCCGGGAAGTCCTTGGCGGTTATCGGATACGTGGCGAGCGCACGCAGCGACGAGTCGTAGTCGATACCGCTGATGAAGGCAATCTTTGCCGGGTTCCGGCGCCAGACCGTCGTCGCCGCCGCGATCTGTGCCCGCCGCCAGTCGTACTTCCCGCCGTCACCCCAAGTCGGTTCGGTGTGATCGACCTTGTTGCTGCGGACCTCGTTCCGGAACTCGTATCCGATGACTCGCGGATTTGCGTCGAACAAGTATGAGACGTAATCCCAGTCGCTGAGCCACTTGCTCTCGTCGTAGTCCGGGGTGAACCACTGGCCTTCGTTCATGTTGTAGGACGTCGGCCTGGTCTGGTGGTTGTCGAGAATCACGTAGAGACCAGCCGACGTGAGCATGCTCACCACTCGATAGAACGCCGCGCGAGGAATGAGGCCGGCCAACTGCGGATTGCGCTTCCGAACTGCTGCGTCGGTGGTGCGGTGCTCCTCGTGCAACATGTAGTTCGAGAACGGCATGCGCACGGAGTTGAAGCCCTCGCGCTTCAACTCCTCGGCCAGGCGCGGCAGTGGCTGCCGGTCCAGCCCCTGAGCCATCATGCCCTTGTCGTTGAAGCCGTCCCAGAAGATGGACTTCAGCAGCACCTGGTGGCCCGAACGGTCGGTGAATTGACTTCCGGCTGTCATGACCTCGGAGGCGCCGCCGGCCTCGGCGATCGCCGAGCCGTTCGACGTGGCGGCCGGAGTCCGCTCCGGAGGAGGCACCACTGAGAACATGCCGCCCACCGCTGCGCCGGCCTGCGGTCGCACCGCGGGCGCCGCGCTCATGGTGAAAGCGCCGACCAGCGCGACCACGAGCCACATCAGCCCGACTCGTCGGACGGTCGAACTCCGCACAAACTGGCTGCCCATCGCACCGTCTCTCAGCCTGCCCGCCACGGCGAGCTTCTTGAGGGTAAGTCGCGCCTGCCGTGCTGCGCCCGAAAACGGCGGATTTGGGCGGAGCCCGCGTGGCGTCGGCCGAGGGGCCTCGCGAGACTGCGGGGTCTAGTTGACGCGGGCGATCCGCTTGCCGTCGTTCTCGGTGAACCACACGTTCCCGTCATGCCCGGCGGTGATCTCGACCCGGGACCTGTCGGGGACAGCCCAGTGGCGTACTCGGTGACGGTGCTGGTCGGGGTGATCCGGCATCCGGATCAGCCCTCGGGCGTCCTGCTCCCCGTGGGCGGAAGCTGGGAGTGGATCGGCGCCAGGACCGACTCGATCAGCGGCGGCGAGGGTTCGGGTGGCCTCGACGATGAGGGCCATCTCCTCGGCAACCAGGACGGCACCGAGACCTTGGCCGCGCAGGTCGATGGCGAGCGCGAGACGGGCCAGGAGAACAGTGGCAGGCCACATCTGTTACGGGTGCGATGCCCTCGCCAGCGCTGAGCACAATACAAATCGGTCCGGAATTGACAGAATCACGCGCGTGAGCACCTCGCGGGAGGGGTCGGGCTCAGGGCTCGGTTCACCTGGGGCACCAGGTGACGGACGGGCCGCCGCAGCCCGAGCCACGGTCGTGGGAACCGGCGGCGTCCTGTCGGCCACGGACCACGTCCGGCTGGGCGGACGGTGCTTTGCAGATGACGACTTCGAGGGCGCCCGGGGCCACTGGGAGGTCGCGTTCCGCGAGCTTCGCAGCGGTGGGGATCTGCGGTACGCCGTGCGAGTCGCGGGTGACCTTGCCGGGCTGCACGTCGCTGCGTGGGGAAGTCGGGCCGTGGCGCGCGGCTGGATCGACCGGGGGCTGCGCCTGCTCGGCCAGGTCGGCCACTGCGTCGAGGAGGGTTACCTGGCACTGGGGATCCTGGGCTGCGACTGGCCCGACGTCGAAGCGCTGGAGGCCGCGGCGGAGCTCGCGCTGTCGCTGGCGGTCGAGTTCGCCGATCCGGTCCTCGAAGTCCGTGCGCTGGCCGAGTCCGGCTTCGCGTTGGTGATCAAGGGCCACCTCGCCCGCGGGTTCGCCCGACTCGACGAGGCGATGGCCGCCGTGACGAGCGGCGAGATCGACGATCTCGCGGCGATCGGCAAATGCTTCTGCGCCATGTTCTCGGCGTGCGACCGCTCCGGCGACCTGCACCGTGCGCAGGAATGGACCAGCGAGTGGTCCCGCTTCATCGAACGGCGTGAGTGGCGTCCCCGCATCATGCAAACGCACTGCCGTGCGGTCTACGGGTCCGTCCTGTCCACCCTCGGACGCTGGTCCGAGGCCGAGCAGGCGCTGCTCGACGCGCTCTCCCCGGATGCCTCCCGGGCGATGAACCACCGCGTGGAGACCTCCGCCCGCCTGGCGGAACTGCGGCTCCGGCAGGGTCGCGTCGCAGAGGCCGAGGAACTGCTCGGCCCCTTCGAGGACTGCGTGGACTGCTGCGCTCCGCTGGCCCGGCTGCACCTGGTGCAGGGCAGGGTCGAGCTGGCCGCGGCGGTGATCGAGCGAGGCCTCGGCGAGCTCGTCGGCGATCGGGTCCGGTCCGCGCCGCTACTGGCCCTGTCGGTGGACGTCGACCTGGCCCGGGACGATCTCGACGCCGCCGTCGACACCGTCGCACAGCTGAATGCCATGGCACGGGAGGCCGAGTGGCCGCTGCTGAACGCCGAGGCCGCCCTCGCCGCGGCGAAGGTAGCGACGAGGAAAGGCGAAACCGGGAGCGCCCTCGAACTGCTCGGCCAGATGCAAGAGGCGACATCCAACGGCGATCGCCCGCTACTGGCCGGCCAGATGCATCTGGCCCGAGCCCGGGCCTGGTCGCAAGCCGCCGAGATCACCCGCGCGGTGAGCGAGGGGCGGGCGGCGCTGGCCGTCTTCGAACGCCTCGGAGCCGTCCGCGACGCGGACGAGGCGGCGGCCGTGCTTCGCAGCCTGGGCGACCGGCGCCGCCTACGCCGCCCCGACGCCGCCACTTCGATGTTGAGCGGGCGGGAACGAGAAGTGCTGGAGCTATTGGGTCAGGGCCTCACGAACTCCGAGATCGGAGCACGTCTGTACATTTCGGCCAAGACGGCCGAGCACCACGTGAGCGCCGTGCTCGCCAAGCTCGGCGTACGCAGCCGAGCCGAGGCCGCCGCGATGGCGGCCAGACTCACACCCCGTTCCTGACACTCCCGTAATTGGGGGTGCCGATAGGGGTTTCGCCCGATGCCGCTTGACCGTCGGTCGGGGGAGATTTCTGGGACGCCCCCGACCCACACCGGAGGAACCGATGACCGTCACCGCAATCTTCGACTCCCCCACGACGTCGGGCACCGCCACCTCGCCCCCGGCCCGGTTGCACCATCACGCCTTCGTGACGACGGATCAGGAGGCGACCCGAAGGTTCTACGAGGACATCGTGGGGCTCCCCCTCGTCGCCACCTGGACCGAGGTCGAGCACCTCATGGGCGGAGAGGAGCAGGAGTTCTGCCACACCATGTACGGGCTCGAAGAGGGAGGCTGCTTGGCATTCTTCCAGTTCGCCAACCGCGAGTTCTCCGAGCAGTTCGCCCCGCCGCCGTCCCACTCCTTGTTCCGCCATGTTGCCCTTCTCGTCACCGCGGAAGGCCAAGCCGGGATCCGCGAGCGGGCCGAGGCTGCGGGGCTCGAGACGATGACGATGGACCACGGTTACTGCAAGTCGATGTATTTCAGCGATCCGAACGGCCTGCTCCTGGAATTCACGGTCGACCATCCCAAGGCAGACGAGATCGACGCGGTCCGTCGGGAGAACGCCCACCGTGATCTGACACGATGGCTGGCGGGCGACCACTCGGGCAACAATGACTGGCGACCCGTCTCCTGAATACACGCGACGGCTCCGGCGGCACTGCCCCACGGATGGTGCCCCCGGCGTACGGCGGCAGACGTGCCCGGCAGGTTGCGTCGTCGGCCTGCATCGGTCGCGGCAGCGACGCAGGTCGGCGTAGAACTCCTCGAGGACCCCGGGGTCACCTTGGACACCGGGACATCCCCCGAGCGCCGGCCGGATGCGCTCGGCCTCCCGCTCATCGCGAGTGGACTCCGTCAAGTGGAAGCCCTAGCGCTCACGGGCAGAGTTGCGACGCCTGAGGCGCGACGCGCCGAGGCAGGCGTCACCCTGGTTGCAACTCTGCCCGCTGACGCGTTTGACACGGGAGCCGACACGGAGAGCCGACGCCCGGACTCGAACCGGGAACCGCTCGATTACAAGAAGTCAATTTCTAGAACTACAGCGTCCAGATTTGTCCACGACCTGGGGCGACGCCGACCGGCGGTCCGTCCGAATGCGCTACCGTCCAGGCCTGTCCACGGGTGCTGTTAGCAATGGCGTTAGCAAGATCGTCGGCCACCGTGGCGGTTTGTCGGCTTCTGTCGATGCCCCTTGGTCGGTCCGGAGCGAGGGGTTCGTAACACCGGCGCCAGCGTCAGAGCTTGCCGCGGTGTTCGCGCAGCACGCGCGCGCACGTCTGGCGGTCGTCATCATCGGCATCGGCATCGGCGGCCGCCGCGAGAAACCGGCGTCGACGACAACCGGCCGTGGCGTAGCGGGTCGCGGCAGGAGCTGCGCGGCGGCCATCCGAGCGCCGCTCGGTCGGCTGGTCCCACTAACATCGGGT
>DATASX010000002.1 GCA_036269075.1 Sporichthyaceae bacterium | reverse complement strand
GGGTCGCGGACTCCCTGGACCGGCACGAGGCGGAGCGCCCCGCCTGGGTGGACCCGCAGACCTGGGAGCAGTCCCAGGAGTTGGACTTCGCCGAGCGTTCGGCCTACGCCGAGGTCGCCCTGGAGTTGGGCCTGGCTGATCGGACCAGTGATCACCGGGTCCATCTCGCGGTCGAGTTGACCCGGCGCCTGCCCGCCACGGTGGCCGCGGTGTGCGCCGGGCGGATCACCCTGGCCAAGGCCCGGGTGATCCTGGAGGAGACCGCCGAGCTCGACGCCGAACTGCTCGCGCAGGTCGAGGCGGCAACGCTGGGCAAGGCCGAAGGACTCACCCCGGCCAACCTGCGCCGGGCCACCCGCCGCGCCGTGGCCCGCGTCGACGCGGACGCGGTTGCCAAGCGCCGTGCCAAGGCCATCGCGCAACGCTCGGTGAAGATGTGGGAGATCGGGGACGGCATGTCCGCCCTGGAAGCCACCCTGCCCACCCCGGTCGCACAGGCCGCCTTCGCAGTCATCGACGCCACCGCGCACCAGGCCATCACCCCAGGGGATGAGCGCGGCATCGACGCCGTCCGTGCCGACGCGCTGGTCGACTATCTGCTTCCCACCCGACATGGCACCCCGGATCAGCTACCAGATCCAGATCATCTCCACCGACCCCGACCTGAACGCCGACCCCACCCGCCGCCTGCCCACCGCGGCCCAAGCCCACTACGTGAAAGCCCGTGACCAGCATTGCGTGCACCCCGGCTGCCGGGCCACCCGCACCGAGCACGACCACACCACCGCCCACGGCCAAGGCGGCCCCACCCTCACCAAGAACCTGGCCCTGCGCTGCCCCAAACACCACCGCATCAAGCACCTGCGCGGCTGGAAAGCCACCCAGGAACCCGACGGAACCCTGACCCTGACCACACCATCAGGCCGCACCTACCGAACCCGGCCACCCGACCCCGACGGCATCGACCCGCCCACCGAGAAGGTCCGGCCACCCAACCCCCGGCCACCGGCCCTCCCCGAGAGGCCACCCTTCTGACGGCCCGCCCCTGACGCATCGTCACATGTCAATCGCCGGCCGGTAGGCGCCCAGCATCCGGCGCAACGCGGTCCGGAAATGCGCCTGCGCCTGCGCCCGCACGAAGTGCGCTCGCACCTGGCCCAACGTGGACCGACTGTCGATCTGGTCCAGCGCCCGATAGGCCTCGTGCAGGCGTTGCCCGGTGCCGGGCAAAGCCGCGCCGATGGTGAACTGTCCGATCGCGACCATGGCCTCGACGGCGTCGCCGGGTTCGAATCCCGCGGACAGCAGCACGGTCACCACGGCCTCGCCGTGGGCCCGGAAGTTCGGCCCGGCCACCGGGTACTGGGCCACGATCTCCGCGACCGCAGGAGACTCGACCAGCAGGTCCCGCATGGCGGCGAAGAACCAGACCAGTGCCTCCTCCCAGTCCGGCCCGACCCCCGGCGGCGGCAGCTCCCCCAGCGCAGCGTCGGCGAGCAGTTCCAGAACCTCGTCCTTGCCGGCCACATGCCGGTACAGCGCCCGGGGGGTGCAGTCCAACGCCTCGGCCAGACTGCGCATGGAGACCGCGGAGAGGCCTTCGGTGTCGGCGATCCGCCGGGCCGCCGCGACGATCGCGGGCAACTGCAGAAAGCTGCGGTACCCGCGTTCACTCACGTCGCGGGCTCGAGCACCGTGACGGTTCCGGCGGCCCCGTCGACCCGTAGGAGGTCGCCGGTGCGCAGCAGCGCCGTGCCGTTCCCGGTGCCGATGACACACGGCAGGCCCATCTCGCGGGCCACGATCGCGCCGTGCGAAGAGATCGACCCGACGTCGATCACGGCCGCGGCCGCCAGGTGGAAGGCCGAGGCCCACGACGGGTCGGTGGTGTGGCAGACCAGGATCTCCTCGGGCTCCAGTTGGTCGCACTCGTCCGCGCTGTGCAGCACCCGCGCGTAGCCCTGCACGACGCCGTGCGCGGCCGCGGTCCCGCTGACGAACTCGGCCCGGGCCTCGCCGTCGGACACGATCGGGATCGGCTCGGGCGCCCCGATCCAGTGGTCGGGCAGGTCGAACTTCTGGTAGGCCGCGCGCAGCGCCCGGCGGTGCGCCACCGCCGCGCGGGCATCGGCCGGCGGCGTCCCGCGGATCTCGTCCGCGGCCAGATAGAAGACGTCGTCCTCGGCGTCGATGACATCGTCGGCCACCAGCTCCCGACCACGGGCCCGGCAGGCCACCCGGGTGCCGTCGAAACCCTTTGCCAGCGCGGCTTTCCCCTCCTCGCGCATCGGGATGAACGTGCGCGCCAGGCGCATCAACAGCGTCGCGACCGGGCGCTTGGCGCGCGGCAAGGCGGTCAGCAACTCGGCCTGCGCCGCCTCCCGCACCGCGGCCCGGGCCCGGGTCTGCGCGGCCGGGTCGGGTCGCTGCGCGGCGCGGTACTTCACCACCATCCGCTCGATCGTCTCCGGTGCCTCGCGCCACGTCGGCTGGGAGAGCTCGATCTCGCCGGCGCAGCGGAAGCCGTACTCGGCAAGGAATTCCGCGAGGGTCGCCTCTCCGTGCGCCACCCGGTCGAGGGTTGCCACCAGTTCCAATTCGGCCATCTGCCCGTACCCGGTGGCCAGTTGCAGGTGCAGGCCGGGGCGGTCGACGCCGGCCGCGAGCTTGCCCAACGTGTCGAACACACCCTGCGCGACGAAGCAGATCACCATGTGCACCCGCATGACGTCCTCGAGCCGCACCAACGCCTCTCGCAGTTGGACGTCGGCGGGCCGAGCCGCCCCGGCAGCCGAGGTCGCGAACCGCCACCAGGTGTCCGTGCGGGCAGCACACTGCGCGAAGCGCCGACGCAGTCGAGCCGTGGCCACCGGGGCCTTGACCGCAATCACCGGGTGGCGCCGCCGGGACCGGGGCGCCGGGTCGGTGCGCGCCGACGCGAAGTACTGCTCCTCGAACGAGGCACCGGAGTCTCCCGGGATGAGCTCGCTCATCCGGCGGAAGTAGCTGATCCCGGCGGTGTAGCGGCCGTAGAACACCGCCGAGCAGGCCGGTCGGGCGGTCGCCTCGGCTCCGATCCGACTCTGGCTCACCACCCCGATGTCGGCGAACGAACCGGCGACGGCGCGGTCGCAGAGCGGCAGCCAGAGGCTGGCGCCGAGCGGACTCATGACCCCGGCGTAGTTCTCCCGGGTGTTCACCGTGGACCAGACGTCGTCCGGTCCGCAGTGGCAGTGCATCGGATTCGGGGCGTGCAGGTCCAGCTCAGTCATGTCGGCCCTCCGCCGCCACAATGTATACAGTGTGGACATCGTCCACAAGGCCTACGCTGATGGCGGCAGAGCGAAGGACGATTCGGGTCGGTGCCCATGAACTCGGACACGAGACTGGTCTCGCAGGCCACGGACGCCGTGCGCAGCGCGACGACGCTGGACGAGGCGCTCACGGCGCTCGTGCAGTTCCTGCGGCCGCGATTCGACCTCTGGTATGCGGCGTTCTGCTCGCATCCGGAGGGCGATCCCACGATCACGATCCTGAGTTCGTGGTCGCTGGCCGAGAGCGTCTTCGAGGCCGGGACGACGATTGCCTCGTCGATCTCGCAGATCATCGTCGGCGTGCTCGAGCAGGTGCGCGCGGGCAACCCGGCCCGGTTCGTGATGGGCGGCGACCCCGACTCACTGGTCGAGCATCTGCTCGCGGACCAGGGCGTCTCCGCGGTCATCGCGGTGCCGATCAGCTCCGACGAGGAGGGCCTGATCCTGCTCGCGCTGGGCACGAGCACCGAGGGCGCGTTCCTCGACGCGGGCCGGAACTTCTACCTGGACCTCTCGCACGGCATCGCCGAGACCGTGCTGCGCCTGGTTGCCACGAAGAGCGCGGGCTGAGCCCGCTCAGCCCCCGGCCGGGAGGTGGACGCTGGCCTCCGCAGTGAGGGCCAGGAACGTCAGCGACTCCTGCAGGTAGAGCTCGACCCGCTGACCGTCGTGCGACAGGTACCCGATCGAGAGGTCCTGCCCGAGGTGCAACTGGTAGTCGCCACCGCGCGCGGAGATCAGCAGCCCGCCCGCCAGCGCCGGCGCCCAGATGATCTGCCCGTCGGCCAGCAACTGCTCGATGTGCTCCTGAACCGGGTAGCCCTCGTCGGAGCCGGCCGCGACGGCGGTGTAGGTGTCGGCCGAGAGCAGCAGGTTGTACGGGCCGGCGACGCCTGCCTGACGCAGCGTCTCAATCGCCTGCGCGACCGTGCGCGGGATCGCCTGGACGGCGGCGGGCAGCGACAACGCCGGGTTGGAACCCCCGGGTTCGATCCCACCGATCCCGGCCGCGGCGAAGCCGTGGATGACGGCGCGGTCCTCGGCCAACGCGATGCTCCGGGCGGCGTCCTTGACCGGCTGCCAGTCGGAGTCGGCGGCGCCGCGTTCGACGTCGTCGACCGCGGCCCGGGAGACCGTGAACGGCACCCGCAGCTCGACCAACGGTGCGACCTCGCGCAGATTGGCGATCACCGAGTCCGCCGGGGAGACGACAGGCCGCAGGTGACCGGTGCCCACCGCGGACAGGGCCGTCCCACCGGGGCCGACCACGTCGACGACGCGACGGGCGGCCACAGTGCCGATGAACGTGCGGCGGGCCTCGGCCTCGATCTGGGTCCACGCCGCGTCAGAGATCGGCGCGAGTTCGCGATGCAGATTGTTCACGGTGTACCGCTCCTTCTGAGACTGCCGATGGCCAGGCTGCCGTCCGCCTCTGCCGGCGCGGATTCCTCGTCCGGCACCTCGCTCCCCGCCGTAGGTGGGTCGTCGAGGAAATCCTTGGTGGGTATGAAGAACAGGCCCCCGGTGACCGGCCGGGAGAAGTCCAGGATCCGGTCGTGGTTACCCGGTGGGTTACCCACGAACATGTTGTTCAGCATCTGCTCGATCACCTCCGGCGTGGCGGCGTAGCCGGCGAAGTAGGTGCCGTACTCGCGGGTCCCCACAGTGCCGAAAGGCATGTTGTCGCGCAGGATCTTCCGTTGTTCACCGTCCGGGCCGGTGATGGTGTTCAACGCGACGTGCGAGTTCGACGGCTTCACTGCTTCGGACAGTTCGATGTCGTCGAGCTTCCGGCGGCCGATCGCCTTCTCCTGCTCCTCGACCGACAGTGCGTTCCACGCCTGGAGGTCGTGCAGGTATTTCTGGACGATCAGATAGCTGCCGCCCGCGTACGCCGGGTCCTCGGGGCCGATGGTCACCGCGTCCGCGGCGGCGACTCCGCTCGGGTTCTCGGTTCCGTCGACGAATCCGAGCAGGTCCCGTTCGTCGAAGTACCGGAATCCATGGACCTCGTCGACCACGTCGGCCGCCCCGTCCAGGCTGTCCACGATCTGCCGGGCCAACTCGAAGCACAGGTCGGCGCGCCGGGCGCGCAGGTGCACCAGCAGGTCCCCGGGCGTGGTCACCGTGGTGTGGACGGCACCGGCGAACACCGGCAACGGGTGCAGCCCGATCGGCGCGGGCAGGTCGTAGAGCCTGCTCCACAGCCCGGCCCCGATGCCGAGCACGCAACTCAGGTTGCCCTCGGGCTCCCGGAAGCCCACGGAGCGGGTCAGCCCGGCGGCATCGGCGAGCATCTCGCGAACCGCGTCCTCGGACCCCTCGCGCACGGTCAGGACAAGAAAGATCGCCGCGAACGCAGGTAGTTCCAGCACGTCCTGAGGCACGGGCGAGCGGGACACGCCCAAAGGCTACCGTGGGGGATCTTGCCCGCGGCCGGGCCGTAGTTCCTACGGGCCGGGCACCGTCGGCGTCGGGGTTTCCCGCAGCACCTTGCGGGATTCCGCCCTTGAGAAGCCCCCGCGCCTGGACCAGAGTGGGTCGAGGAGTCGCCGACGAGACGGAGCGGACTGGTGGCGGTAATCCATCTGTCGGGTGCGGGCGAGCTCGATCGGGCCACGGTCGGGGGCAAGGCGTGGGGCATCAACCACATGCGCTCGTTGGGGATGCCGGTGCCGGCCGCGTTCGTGGTCACCACCGACGAGTGCCTGCGGCACCTGGAGCGCGACGACCTGGACCCGGCGCTGGCCGAAGGGATCCGCGCCGCGGTGGCTGAGTTGGCGACCGAGGTCGGGCGCGGGTTCGGTGCCGCCTCACGGCCGCTGCTGGTCTCGGTGCGCTCCGGTGCTGCGCAAAGCATGCCCGGGATGATGGACAGCGTCCTGAACCTCGGCCTGACCTCGACCACCGCGGCGGCACTGGCCCAGGAGTCCGGGGATTCCGCCTTCGTCGCGGACCTGGCACGCCGGTTCGACGAACAGTTCACCCGCATCGTCGGCGCACCCCCGGCCGATGACCCGTGGGACCAACTGGAAGCCGCGGTCCGGGCGGTGTTCTCCTCCTGGACCAGCGACCGCGCCCGCGCCTACCGCGCCCACCACGGCATCCCGGAGACGGGCGGCACCTCGGTGACCGTTCAGGCCATGGTCTTCGGCAACCTCGGCGCCGACTCCGGCACCGGCGTGTTGTTCACCCGCGACCCCCGCACCGGCGCTTCCGCACCGTTCGGCCAGTGGCTGCCCGGCGGGCAGGGCGAGGACGTCGTCTCCGGCCGCTTCGACGCACTGCCCCTGACCGAACTGGCCGCCGCGCAGCCGGCGGTGCACGCCCAACTGCTCGAGGCCGCGGCCCGCCTGGAAGCACACGCGCGCGACGTGCAGGACATCGAGTACACCGTCCAGGAAGGCCGCCTGCATCTGCTGCAGACCCGCAACGCCAAACGCTCCCCCGACGCCGCCATCCGGCTGGCAGTGGCAATGTGCACCGACGGCCTGATCACCACGGAGCAAGCCGTCGCCCGGATCAGCGCCACCCAGATCGAGATCGTCTGCCGACCCCGCATCGACCCCGCCGCCCGCGCCGCCGCAACCCTGCTCGCCACCGGCGATCCCGCCTCCCCGGGCGTCGGCCGCGGCATGGTCGCCCTGTCCTACGAGGAGGCCGAGACCCTCGACGACAACGGCACCGAAACCGTCCTGGTCCGGCCCACCACCGACCCCGACGACGTGCCCGGGATGATCCTGGCCACCGCCGTGGTCACCGAGGTCGGCGGGGCCACCAGCCACGCCGCCGTCGTCTCCCGGGAACTGGGCACACCCTGCGTGGTCGGCTGCGGGCTCGGCACCACCGAAGCCCTCAAGGGCCGCACCGTGACCGTCGACGGGACCACCGGGGAGATCTTCGACGGCCTCCTGGACGTCGCCCCCTCCGCCGTCGACTCCCCCGACCTGGCCACCCTCACCGACTGGGCCCGACGCCACGGCGGGGTCGGCACCACACCGGCGCAGGTGTTCCGCAGCCTGGCCGGCTGACGGAACGCCGGGAACCCGAGGCTCGACCAGTGCCCGACGACGCCTCACTGACGGCCCGGTTCGGCCTGCTCGCCGCCTGTCTGACAGGCCGTCAGATGGTTGTCGCCGCCGGGACGGAGGCCTGGACCGACGGGAAGGTCGTGCACGTCGACGCCGCCGACGACGTCCGACGCCAGGTGGTGCTGCAGGCCGCGCTGATCCGGGGCGGCGGCCTGGCTCCGCGGGTCACCCGCCAGTTGGTCGGCCGGCCGGCGCTGGCTCGCCGTTATCTCGCGATCGAGGGGCGGCGGGCACTGGCCGCGCTGGGCGACGTCCTGCCCGCGGGGGCGGTCCCGACAGTCGACCCGCTGCCGATGCACCTGTCCTGTCCCGAGGACTGCCTGGCCGTGGCGCGCAGCCGGGATCGCGTGCCGGACGCACCCCCGTGGTTCGGTCGGCTGCGTCCGCACCGGATCGCAGGCAACGCCGAGTTGCTCGACCCGGCCCCGACGGTCTCGGCGACTGCGCCGCTGCCACCTGCGCTGCCGCGGGCCGAGGCCGAAGCCTCGTCCGAGCCGGAGACCAAGCCCCACAAGGCCTCCCGCTCCTGGACCAGCCGAGTCGTGAGCCCGTTGGCCCAGGCATTGCGGCGCCCCAAGAACCCCAGTCACGGCAGCGCCGAACCCGGCGCCGACGGGGAGGCCGGGCTGGCGACCGCGGTCCACAACGATCGGCCGCCCCGCTCCGGGATCCGGGCCGGATCCCCGATGTCGTGGCAACCGGCGCCGGTGCTGCGGATGCCGAGAGTTCGGCTGTACCCGGAGTGGGACGAGGGTCTGCGCGCCTACCGACCGGACTGGTGCAGCGTCACGCAGTACGTGCCCGGCCCCGACGAGCTCGCACCGCTGCCGCGGCCGGCACGGCACGACGGGCTGCGGCGGGCGCTGGCCCCGGTCGGCCTGGGCATGCTCCGTCATCGCCGGCAACCCGGAGGCCACGACCTCGACCTGGACGCGGCGGTCGAGGCCCGGATCATCGCAGTCGGCGGTCGAACGCCGCCGGTGGCCGTCTACCTGGACAACCTGCGACGCCGGCGGGAACTGACCGTGCTGGTCCTGCTGGACGCCTCCGGCTCGACCAACGAGGTCAACAGCGCCGGCAGTCTGCTCTACGAACGCCAGCGCGACGCGGCCGCCGCGCTGATCGACACCTTGCACATCCTCGGGGACCGGGTCGCCGGTTACGCGTTCCGCTCCCGGGGCCGCGACGTCACGTTCACCACGATCAAGACCTTCGACGAGCCGTTCGGTGCACACCAGATGGCCCGGCTCGGCGGCCTGTGCGCCGACGGCTTCACCCGCCTGGGCGCCGCAATCCGCCACGCCACGCACCTGCTGGCCACCGACCGGGCTTGCGTGCATCGGGTGCTGGTCGTGGTCACCGACGGATTCCCTTACGACACCGGCTACGAGGACCGCTACGCCCAGGTCGACGCCCGCAGAGCCTTGGCCGAGGCCCGTACCGCGGGCGTCGGCTGTCTCGGGCTCGATCTGGCCTCGGCCACCGCGGAAGACCTGCTGGAACGCGTTTTCGGCGCGACGCTGCACGCCGGCGCTGCCGACGTCGACGCCCTCGCACCCGCAATGCCCCGACTGCTGATCGGGGCGTTGGACGACGTGGCCCGACAGCGCAGGACCGGACAGCGCAGGAAAGGAGTACCGGCGTGAGCTCACGCGACGGCGTCCCGTTCTACCTGGCAGTAGGCGACGAGGAACAGCTGTTCCGCGCCGCCTACGAACGGAATCTGGCGATCCTGCTCAAGGGCCCGACCGGCTGCGGCAAGACCCGGTTCGTCGAGGCGATGGCCGCCGGCCTGGGCCGACCGCTGATCACCGTGGCCTGCCACGAGGACCTGACCGCCGCCGATCTGATCGGCCGTCACCTGCTCGAGGGTGGCGACACCGTCTGGGTCGACGGACCGTTGACCCGCGCGGTCAAGGAAGGCGCGATCTGCTACCTCGACGAGGTGGTGGAAGCCCGCCAGGACACCACCGTGGTCATCCACCCGCTCAGCGACCACCGCCGCCAACTCACCATCGACCGACTCGGGGTAACCCTCGACGCGGCCGATGGATTCTGCCTGGTGATGTCCTACAACCCCGGCTACCAGAGCGTGCTGAAGGACCTCAAGGACTCCACGCGGCAACGCATGGTCGCGATCGAGTTCGGCTTCCCGCCGCCCGATGTCGAGCACAAGGTCGTCGCCACCGAGACCGGCCTTGATGCCGACACCGTGGAGATCCTGGTCCGGATCGGTCAGGCCATCCGCCGACTGGACTCCGGCACGCTGCGCGAGGTCGCGTCGACCCGAGCCCTGGTCGCGGCCGGGCACCTGATCACCGCGGGCATCCCGATCCGGCGGGCCGTCACCGCAGCGGTCACCCGACCGCTGACCGACGACCCGACACTGGCCGTCGGCCTCGACGAACTCGTCGCGACGTTCGTCCCGGACGGCTGAGCGAACGCCGTCAGGCCCCCGGCGGCCCGTCCAGCAGGATTGTCTTGGTCTCCAGGTAGGACCGCAGCCCCTCGGTGCCGCCCTCGCGGCCGATGCCGGACTGCTTGAAGCCCCCGAAGGCGATGGTCAGGTCGAGTTTCATGTTGTTGTGCCCGACGGTGCCCGACCGCAGCTGGGCGGCGACCTGGCGGGCACGGCTGTTGTCCGGGGTGAACACCGCGGCATTGAGCCCGTAGATCGAGTCGTTGGCGATGTCGATCGCGTCCTGCTCGCTGTCGGCGGGGATGACCGAGAGCACCGGGCCGAAGATCTCCTCCTGCGCGATGACCTGCTTGTTGTTCACCCCGGCGAACACGGTCGGCTCGACGAAGTAGCCCTTGTCCAGGTGCTTGGGCCGGCCGCCGCCGGTGACCAGTCGTGCGCCCTCCTCGATGCCCTTGGCGATGTAGCCCTCGACGCGGTCGCGCAGCCGGGCCGAGGTCAGCGGGCCCATCTGCGTCGCCGCGTCGAACGGGTCGCCCACGTTGACAGCGGAGAACGCCGCGCCCAAAGCCTCGGCGAACTCGTCGTGCTTGGCGCGCGGCACCACGATCCGGGTGAGCGAGGCACACACCTGCCCGGACAGGAAGCACTCCGCGCCGGCCAGAGTCGCCGCCGCCTGCCCGATGTCGGCGTCGTCGAGGATGACCGCGGCGGACTTGCCGCCCAACTCCAGCGTGACCCGCGCGATGCGCTCGCCGGCCAATGAGGCGATGCGCCGGCCCGCGGCCGTCGACCCGGTGAACGCGATCTTGTCCACCCTCGGGTCGCGGACCAGCAGCTCGGAGACCTCCCGGTCGGCGGTCACCACGTTGAGGACCCCCGCGGGCAGGCCGGCCTCGGCCGCGGCCGCCGCCAGGATGTACCCGGCCGCCGGCGCCTCGGGCGACATCTTGAGGATCACGGTGCAGCCGGCGATGAACGCCGGCGCGAGCTTGAGCGCAGCCAGATCCATCGGGCCGTTCCACGGCACGATCGCGGCAACCACGCCGACCGGTTCGCGCACCCGCAGCCCGTAGCTCTCGCCCCAGATCGGGCTCGGCGCGGCCGGCACGACCTCCTCGAACTCGTACGTCTGCGCCATGCTCGCGTAGTACCGGAACAGGTCCGGGATCATCGAGGACATGAACGACGCGATCGAGTGCAGCACCCCGGACTCGCGCGGCCAGATGCTCGGGTACGCCGCGGACTTGGCCGCCAGCACGTCGGCGAAGCGCATCATGTAGCCGGCGCGCTCGGCGTGCGACAGGCGCGGCCACGGGCCCTTGTCGAATGCCCGACGGGCCGCCTCCATGGCGTGGTTCATGTCCGCCGCCTGCGCCTCGGCAACCCGGAAGACCGGCAGCTCGGTGGCGGAGTCGATCACCTCGAACGTGGTGTCGGAGCTGGGGCGCACCCACTCCCCGTCGATGTAGAAACGGTCGGAACTGCCCAACACATCGCGGAACTCATCAGTGAGGCTCATGCGCGATCCCTTCTGCTCGAGCCACACGCTAGTGCGCTCAGCAAGTGGCGCGGTAGTTCGGCGGCGACCTGCCGTGGCCCGACGTCGGCTCCGGACCACGGCGTTGACCTGCGGCGATGCGTGACCTGGCGGCGGGCAGGGCGCTCAGGCTGGCTCCGCCCGGCCCCGTAGCGGGAGATGTGCGATTGGCATACCGTGCCAACTCAGGCGTCGGTTCATGTCAGTCCCTCACAGAGCCGGCCGACGGTTGGGCGTGCCAGGGTCGATCTCACCGGGACGCGGAGGCGGAGATCATGACGCGAGCTCAGGGTCGGATCGAGGCCCTCATGCGGGAGCGGGTCGCGGCCCATCCGGACGCTGTCTGGCTGAAGTGGCTGGACGAGCGGGTCACCTGGCGGGAGGCGTTGAGCAACTGCCTGCGCGCCGCGAACGGTCTTCTCGAGCTCGGCGTCCGACCCGGCGACCGGGTGGCGCTGATGATGGCCAACCGGCCGGAGTTCATCTGGACGCACCTGGGCATCCAGTTCATCGGTGGCTACTCGGTACCGGTGAACATCTCCCAGCGCGGCGTCACTCTCGAGCACATCCTCGCCGACTCCGACGCGACCACGATCGTCTTCCAGAACGACCTGCGCGACGTGGTCCTCTCCGCCCGCAATCGCGTGCCTGCGCTGAAGCATCTGGTGGTCGCGGACGGCATGGTCGGCGACGGGGTCGACGCGACGCTCGACCGGCTGCTGTCCGCCGCGGACAGCGAGCCCTCGATCGACCTGGCGGAGACGACCGGCGGGGTGGGCATGCTCTACACCTCCGGCACCACCGGACCGCCCAAGGGCGTGGTCGCCACCGGTTACGACCTGACGCCGTTGTTCGCCGTGCTCGCGGCGGCCGAGATCCAGGCCGGCGAGACCGTGTACACCGGCCTGCCGCTGTTCCACGCGAATGCACTGCTGGTGTCGATGCTCGGGTCGATGTTCGTCGATGCCCAGCTGGCGCTGGCGCCGAAGTTCAGCGCCTCCCGGTTCTTCGACGACGCCCGGCGCCACGAGGCCGTCTCCTTCACCACCCTCGGCGGCATGATCTCGATCCTCATGAAGCAGCCACCTCGGCCGGACGACCGGGACCACAACGTGCGGGTCGCCCTGTCCGCGGGCTGCCCGCCGGATCTGTGGGAGCCGTTCCAGGAGCGCTTCGGGGTGCGCCTGATCGAGTGGTTCGGCATGGTCGACTCGCCCGGCATCCTGTTGAACAACGATGGGGTCGTCGGCTCGATGGGACTTTCGGGCGTCGCCGGGGTCGAGTTCCGCGTCGTCGACGACGAGGACAACACACTGCCCGCCGATGAGATCGGGGAGCTCGTCTTCCGGCACCCTGCAGGAAGACTGACGCACTATCACAAACTCCCGGAGGCGACCGAGCACGCCTACCGCGGCGGCTGGTTCCACTCCGGCGACCTGGCAGTCGTCGACGCGGGCGGCTACTTCCACTACAAGGGCCGCAAGAAGGAGTCGATGCGTCGACTCGGGGAGAACGTCTCCGCCTGGGAGATCGAGACGGTCCTGAACGCCCACCCGCAGGTCGTCGACAGCGCCGCGCACCCGGTCCCGTCGGAGCTGGGCGAGGACGAGATCAAGGCCTGCGTGATCGCCCGCCCCGGATCGGGGATCACCCCGGCGCAGTTGCACGAGTACTGCCGCGACCGGATGGCCCGCTACGCGGTCCCCAGGTACGTGGAATTCCTCGACTCGTTGCCCAAGACCGCGACCGAACGGAATCAGTACGCGGTGCTGCGCGCCCGCGGCCTGACCCCGAACACCTGGGACTCCCAGGCCTGAAAGGAGAAGCCGTGCACGAGGTGTACATCGCCGGGACCGGGATGACCGCGTTCGGGAAGTTCCCCCAGGCGACCGCACGCAGCCTGACCACCGAAGCCGTGACCGCCGCGTTGGCCGACGCCGGGATGGCCGCGGCGGACGTGCAGATGGCCTTCTTCGCCAACGCTGCCGGAGGTCTGATCACCGGTCAGGAGATGATCCGCGGCCAGGTCGCGTTGCGGCACACCGGGTTGCTCGGGGTGCCGATCGTCAACGTGGAGAACGCCTGCGCCTCGGCGTCGACCGCGTTCCATCTCGCTTGCAACGCCGTTGCCGCGGGGCAGGTCGACGTGGCGCTGGCAGTCGGCGCCGAGCGGATGGCGATCCCCGACAAGCAACGCGCCTTCGATGCCATCGGCACCGCGCTGGATCTGGACCAACGCGAGGAGTTGCTGGCCACCTTCGGCGGCGACGGGCCCGCGGGCGACCGGTCGCTCTTCATGGACGTCTACGCCGCGCTGACGCGCTCGTACATGCAGCGCAGTGGGGCCACCGCGGCGGATTTCGCTGCTGTCGCGGTGAAGAGCCACGACAGCGCGAGCCACAATCCCAAGGCGCAGTACCGGACCCCGACCACGGTCGAGGAGGTGCTGAGCTCTCGCGTCATCTCCGACCCGTTGACCCTGCTGATGTGCAGCCCGATCGGCGACGGCGCGGCCGCGGTCGTGGTGACCCGACGCGAGCGGGTCACCGGCAGTGCCCGGGTCCGGGTCGCCGCCTCGGTCCTGCGCTCGGGTCGCGATCGGGAACCAGGCGAACCGACGTCGTTCGAACTGGCCGTCCGGCAGGCCTACGAGACCGCCGGACTCGGCCCGACCGATCTCGACGTCATCGAGGTCCACGACGCCGCCGCTCCCGCGGAACTGATGGCCTACGAGGAACTCGGGCTGTGTCCGGCCGGGGACGGCCCAAAGTTGTTGCACTCGGGGCATACCCGCCTCGGCGGCCGCCAGGTCGTCAACCCGAGCGGTGGGCTGCTCTCCCGGGGCCACCCGATCGGCGCGACCGGCTGCGCACAGATCGTGGAACTGGCCGACCAGCTACGTCGGCGGTGCGGCGCCCGCCAGGTCGAGTCGGCGCGCGTGGGCCTGGCCGAGAACGCCGGTGGATTCCTCGGCACCGACAACGCGGCGCTGGCGATCACGATCCTGTCCACCCAGTCCGGCAATCCCTGACCGCATCGACGCACCTGCCCACTCCCGACAGGAGAGCCCTCGTGGAATTCAAGAAGGTCATCGGCGACCGACGCACCATCCGCTTCTTCGACCCGAACCGTCCGGTCGAGCCGGAGAAGATCCAGATCATGCTCGAGGCGGCCAACCTCTCCTCGCGGGCGGTCAACGCGGACTTCGCCAAGGCGATCGTCTGCCTTCGCGACGAACTGCCCCCGGACATCGTCGAGTCGCTCAAGACCCCGACCACGACGACCCAGTTCGACCTCGCCCCGGTCTACATCTTCTGGTACGGCGACACCAAGTTCGCCGACGGTGCCCAGCAGCGGCTGAAGGAACTCGTCGACCTCGGCGCGCTGCCGGTCACCCACGGCTGGTCGCACACCTACGTCGACGAGGTGGCCTACGCCCAGGTCATCGCCCCGATGTCACAGATCGAGATGGCCAACATGTGGGCCATCTCCGTGGAGACCGGTCTGGCCATCAACCAGGCGATCCTGGCCGGCGTCGACGAGGGCCTCGGGGTCGGCCTGCACGCCTTCAACACCGAGGTCGCCAAGAAGGCGCTCAATGTCCCGGACACCTGGGCCCCGATGTGGGTGTTGTTCGTCGGCTACCCCGCCGAGGACCGACTCGGCGGTGGCGCACGTCCGCGGCGCCCGCTGTCGAACAGCTACTACCGCGGCTCCTACGGCAATCCGTGGGAGGACGTCCCCGGCGTCAAGGAGAAGCTGCGCGAGGCGGGGATGCTCCAGGACGGCATGGACGCCGACAAGCGGCACGCCGAGGTCCGAGCCCTGGCCGACAGATTCGGGCTCCCCACGTGAGTGCACCGGACGACCTGCGCTCGGCCAGGACCGTCAAGCACTGGATCGCCAGCGCGAAGCTGGAGTCCGAGCCGGCCGAGCAGGTGGACAAGCGGTTGAGCATCCTGCGCGAGTTCCTCGCCCACACCGGCCGCGATGCCGACGGCTTGGTCGAATACTGCTTCCTGCGCAAGAAGGACACCGGTGAGCGGTTCTCCAGCGTCAAGCGCCGGGGGGAGGTCGACGACTGGATCGAGGAGTTCGTCGAGCACAACGGCTGGACCGGCAAGGACGCTGTCGTCAACGGCAACATCGTCCGCAGCTTCATGATCCACAACGGCGCGGTCATCCAGGGCCGCGCCTGGCGAGGCTGAGCCTCCCGGGGAATCAAACCTCGACCACGGGTATTGGGATCGATGAGGACTTCGACGCCCGAGGAGCAAGCATGACCACGTCCACCACGTCCACCACGTCCACCACCTCCGCCCGCGCCGCCGGGGAGTTCCGCATCGGCGGCACTCTGCCTGTCGTCCGCCTGGGCTACGGCGCCATGCAGATCACCGGCCCCGGCGTGTGGGGCGATCCGGCCGACCCGGCCGAAGCGATGCGCGTCCTGCGTCGTGCGGTCGAACTGGGCGTGAACTTCATCGACACTGCCGACTCCTACGGGCCGGTCGTGTCCGAGGAGTTGATCCGCAAGGCGCTGCACCCGTACCCGGAGGACCTGGTGATCGCGACCAAGGCCGGGTTGACGCGGCACGGGCCGAGCATCTGGAAGCCTGTCGGGCGCCCGGAGTACCTGCGTCAGCAGTGCGAGATGAGCCTGCGTCACCTCGGCCTGGAGCAGATCCCCCTCTACCAACTGCACCGCATCGATCCGCAGGTTCCCGTCGCCGAGTCCGTGGGCGAGCTGAAGGCGCTGCAGCAGGAGGGCAAGATCGGCCACATCGGGCTGTCGGAGATCTCGGTCGACGACCTGCTCGAGGCGCAGCGGACGGCGACCATCGCGACCGTGCAGAACCTCTACAACCTGTCCGACCGAAGTGCCGAGGCGTTGCTGGACCACTGTGGGAGCCACGACATCGGCTTCATCCCGTGGTTCCCGCTGGCCACCGGCGAACTGAGCAAGCCGGGCGGCCCGCTGGCCGAGATCGCGCACCAGCACGGTTCGTCGCCGTCGCAGCTGGCATTGGCCTGGTTGCTGCACCGCTCGCCGGTCATGCTGCCGATCCCGGGCACCTCCAGCGTCGAGCACGTCGAGGAGAACATCGCGGCCGCGCAGATCGAACTGAGCCCGGCGGAGTTCGACGCACTGGCCGCAGCAACTTCCTGAGCGCACTTGGTTGGCCCCGCCCGGCGTCAGGCCTCGAGCCGGGTCCGGGCCTCGCGCAGCAGCGCGATGGTCTGTTGTCGCACCGCGTCGGTGTTGTCGGCGCGTTCGAGGAAGCCGACGCGGACGGATTGCTTGTCAGCACCGACGGTGGCGAGCACGTCCATGCCGTAGCGGTCGACGCCGGTCAGTTCGGCGCCGGACGGCTCCAGTCCGCCGAAGACCCGGCAGTAGTCGAGCAGTGCGTCGGCGTGGTCGTCGTTCATGTGCCGGACGACCCCGTCCGCGACGGCAGTGAGCGGATCGGGTTCGGCGGTCCGATAGTCCTCGGCGCTGACCCAGCTCATCCGGCCGAATCCGCCGACGTATCGGACGTCGGTGACTTCGAGGCGATACACGGCGAAGTCGTGGAACGTGGCGTAGAACGCTGTGGGGTGCGCGGCGAGGTACTGGTCGAGGCAGTCCTGGCGCTCGTCTTCCCCGACCTTGTGCGTCTGCCCGATCAGCGTGACCCGGCCGAGGGCGAGCAGGTTCTCACCGCCCTCGTGCTCGGTGATCAGCAGTGAGGCGCGCGGGTCGGCGGCCATGTTGCGGGAGTGCTCGGCCAGGCCGGACAGGCACAGCAGCGGCCGACCCCGGTCGTCGACGGCATAGCCGACCAAGGACCCGAACGGGTAGCCCGGGACCTCGGTGCTCAAGGTGGCCAGCGATCCGAATGCCTTGCCTGCCACCAAGGTGCGCGAGCGTTCGGCATCGCTCGGCAGGCCGTGCAGGTTCGCGGTGGCGCGCATCGTCGCCGCGCTGGCCGTCTGCTGATCGGGCGGGACACCGTGGCCGCCGTAGCTGGTCATGCGCTCAGCCTAGGGGTGCGCCAACTTCCGGTCCGGACCGAAGCACACGGGTCGGCTGCCGTCGACGGCGGCGAAACCCTTCTCGTCCAGGCGCAGGCCGTAGTAGCAGTCGACAGCCTTGGCCGGGGAACCCTTGGTGAAGGTGGCGCCCGGGCTCAGCCCCTGGAGCTTCTCGTTCGTCAACTGCCACAGCCCGTCGAGGACCATCGCGGTGGTGATGGTCCCGGCGCGGGCCTGGGCCGCGACTTTTGCCACCGCGGCCTCGAGGAGCTTGCCGGCGGCCCAGCCGAGCAACGTCTGCTGGTCCTCGGGGGCGGACGGGGCGTAGCGCGCCGTGGCCGCGTGAAAGGCCTGAATTCCCGCGGTGTCGGTGGTGGTGTAGGGCACCAGGCCGCTGCCCAGAAAAGTCCGGTTGCGACGCAACCCGGGATCGACGGAGGCGGCCGCGGACAACCCGATCGCACCCATCGAGATGGCCGGGAAGTAGTTCAGTGACGCGCAGGACCGAACAGCACGCACGCTGGCCGAGCCGTCCAGCCCGAGGAAGAGCGTGGTGACCCCGGCTTCCTTCATCTTCTGGCACTCGAACGTGTAGTCCGACTGGATCAGCGAGACCGCCTGGATCGGGCCGGGTTCGGCGCCGGCCCGTTCGACGCTCTTCGGGTAGTTGTTCTTCAGCCCGGTACAGATCGACGCCTCGACGCAGTACAGGAGACCGGCCTTGCGGGTGCCCGGTGTCTGCTTGGTCGCCTCGATCACGCCGCCGTCGTAAGAGGTGAGCGGAGCACCGCCGGTCGGGAACAGGTAGGGGCTCTGGACCCAGTCCTCGGCGGTGATGTCGCCGCCGACCACGGGCACCTTGTCGCGCTCGGCCGCGGTCCGCAGGGCGGCGATGGCGATCGGCGCCCCCGCGCCGACGACCGCGACCGCACCGCGGTCGTGGACGATCGAGTTCCAGTTCGCGCTGACCCGAGCCGGGTCCGAGGCGTCGTCGAGTTGGATCAGCCGCACCGGATGGCACGCCAACCCGCCGCGGGCGTTGATGTCCTTGGTCCACACCGCCAAACCGCCGCGCAGGCCGCCGATGGCCGCGCCCACCAGTCCTGATGAGGCCAGTGTCTGCCCGAGCACCACCGGGGCGAGTTGCTGCGGGCACGACGCGTCGACCGCGATTGCCGCAGGCTGCTGCGCGGCACTTGCGGTGCCTGCGGTCACCGCCTTGGTGCCGGCGACCGCGCCCGGCCGGGCGCCGGATCGCGCCGCGGGCGTCGGCACGCCGGGAACCGCGACAGTGCGGGCCGCGACGCCGGCGCCGGCCGGGGCGGCCACCACGGCCGGCGAGCCGCTGGGCGCAGCCGCTGCCGCGCCCTGGGTCTCCGCCTGCGCGGCCCCGGGTTCGTACCCGTTGCCGGCCGCGACGACGGCGGCGTGGTCGATGCGGCTACCGCCGCAACCGGTCAACAGCGCCAGCACCAGACCGAGGGCCGCCAACCTTCGGCGGGCGATCGCGTCGCCGAGCACCGCAGGCATCGCCACCTCCGTCGGTAGAGCCGCACCCTCAGCGGGTGCTCAGGTCCTCGATACGTCGGCTGCGCTCGCAGAGGCCGTAGCCCACCTCGCCGTCCCACCGGCAGCGCACGATCGCGTCGTTGAGGATCTTGACTCCGGGATCGGCGCGGTCGGCCCCGTACAGCGGCTCGTTCGGCTCGGCCAGCGTCATGGTCTTTGCGGTGAGCACCTCGAACTCGACCTCGACCGCGCGGCCGCCGTCGTCGAGGCGGACGAGGCCACGCCGTGGCTCGGCCACCGCGCTCTCCAGCGTCGGCATGTCGACGGGGGTGGCCTCGCGCAGTTTGCCGTCCTCACAGATGAATGCGCTGTCCAGCGCGACCCGGTCGTCGTTGCTCCACATCCGCAGGGCCACGAACACGCGCCCGCTGGGGAACTCGGCGTGCACCCAGGAACCCCGACGGAAGTGCGCGAAGTCGCGCGGCCCGTAGCTGTGGTCGCGGATGCCTGCCCCGGCGACCGCCCAGGACCGATCCCCGCAGCGCACCTGGCCCACCACCAGGCCGGGTTGCTCGTAATGCGTCAGCGCCCACGACTGGCCGGACATCGTCGCCGCGCCGAGGTCCCAGATCGGGGTCAGGGCCTCGAACTCGTACCGGAACGACAACGGGATCACCGGCCCGTCGGTGTGCAGTCCGCCGGCGAGTTGCTCGAGCGAGGTGCGGCGCACCAGCGCCTCCCCCGAGACGGTCCAGTCGGTCAGCGGCCGGTCGCAGCGAAACGCCAGCGTCCCGTTCGACGGACCACTGCGCCCGGCCGGCTCCGGACCCGGGCCGTAGGCCTTGCCGACCAGGACCTCGCCGCCGGGCAGGAACGCGGTGACCAAGGAACGCCAGATCGTGGGGTCGTGCGGCATCCGGCCCAGGTGGGTCCACAGGCCCACCTGCTGGGCCGGGTCGTAGAACTGGAAGAAGTAGTTCTCGCTCCACAGTTCGACGCCGTCGGCAATCGCGTGGGTGTAGTCCTCGTTCGGGTCGACCTCGTACGGGTTCTCCACGGCTGCTCCTTCGCGGTCATCAGATTCGGGTGACGGTCCCGGCGCCGCCGTCCAGCCGCACTCGGTCGCCGGTCCGCAGCAGTCGGCTGCCGTCCCGGGTGTTGATGACGCAGGGGACGCCCAGTTCGCGGGCGACGATCGCGCCGTGGGACAGCGGACCGCCCACGTCGATTGCCAGGCCGGCGGCGACGACGAAGCCCAGCGACCAACTCGGATCGGTGAGCGGGCAGACCAAAATCTCTCCCGGCTCCAGCTCGTCGAGCGCCTCGGCGCGCTCGATCACGCGCGCCGGTCCTTCGACCACGCCGGGGCTGACGGCGAAGCCGGACAACTCGACCGGGCCGGCTGACGGATCGTCAGATGTCGGCAGTGGCTCGGGCCGGCCGGTCCAGGCGTCCGGCAGGCGCTGTGTCCGGTACTCCTCGAACCGAGCCCGCCGCTCCTGCACCAACTCGATCGCGTCGACCGGCAGCGGGCCGGTCAGTTCCGCCATCGTCAGGAAGAAGACGTCCTCGGGATCCTTGAGAAGTCCGTCGGCGTGCAGGCTCGCACCGAGGCTGCGCGCGGCCAGGCGGCCCCCGTCCACCGCCCGGAGGAACGACGAGCGTCCGGTTTCCCGCAGCGGCACGAAATGCCGAACCAGGCGCAGCAGCAGGTGCGCACCGGGCCGGCGCACAGCCGGAAGGGCGGCGAGCAGAATGCGCTGCGCTTGCGCGGCCTCCGCGGCGCGGCGACGTTCGACCGCGGCCGGGGCGGCCTGTGCGGGCATGGTCCGGAACCGTTCCGCCATGGCACGCAGCGGCGTGTCGTCCTCCCGCCACGGATGCGCGGACAGCTCACCCTCGTCCGGCCCGTGATAGCCGTGGTCGGCGACGAATGTCGCGAGCTCGCCCTGCCCGTGCGCGATCTGCCACAGCTGATCCAGCCACGCCGTCTCGTGGATCGACTGGCCGGTCACCAGGCGCAGCTCCAAACCCGGATGTCCCGCTGCCGTGGCCACCTGGGCGAGCGCACTGAACAGCGCCGGCGCGAGCATGGTGCCGATCGTGTGCGGGACCATCACGCGGGTGTACAGCTCGGCGGCCTGCCGCAGCACCGCACGGGCCCCGGCCGGGTCGCCCGACGGCCGCGCCACGACCTGCCGCCACCACGCGTCCGCCTCGCCCTGCAGCGCCAGCAGCCGACGGTTCACGCTGCGTGCGGCCCGCGGCGTCCGGACCGCCACCACCGGGTAACGCCGGCGCATCGGCGCCGAGGTGACGCCGGGCCGCACGGTGCCGAAGAACTCGCGCTCGAGGGCATCCCCCGACTGCCCCGGGCTGCGGTCGGCCATCGCCCGGAACTGGTCGAGGTTGATCGCCGCCCGGCCGTGGAAGACGCCGATGAAGCGCTGGTCCGGATCGCGCGGCCAGCCGATCTCGGCACGGCGCAGCACCCCCAGCTCGGCGAACGCGGTGCGGACGCTGACCTCGGAGGCGCGCGCGTAGAACGTCCACGTCAACGGGGTGATCACCCCGGGCAGCGCCTCGGCGGCGTTGACCCGGGTCCAGAACGTGTCCGGTCCGCCCAGCGTGTCGAGAGGGTCGCTCGCCATGGCCTGCACGTTACACATTGTTCGTAGAATGTGTAAGAGGCTGAACGGCTCGCCTTCCCGGTAGGCTCGGTCGGGATGACGACCGTCGAACTCGCCGCCGAGCGCGGCCGCATCTTCAAGGCCGCCGTGGCGTGCTTCGCCCGGTACGGGCTGCGGCGGACCACGATGGACGACGTGGCGCAGGCGGCCGGGGTCTCCCGCAAGACCGTCTACAACTACTTCACCAACAAGACCGTGCTCATCGCCGAGGTGATCTTCGACGAGGCCCGCCGGGTGAACACCAGGGCCCGGCGCGGCCTGGACCTGGACCTGCCCTCGGCAGAGCTGCTGGTCGAGGCCGAACTGGCGTTGCTGGCCTCGGCCCGCAAGTCCGGTCACATCAAGATTCTGCTCAACCCGGCCGACTTCGGTGCTGCCGCCGCGGTGATCGACAACTCCGAACGCGTCGCGCAGGTGCAGCACGAGTTCTGGGACCCGGTTCTCGACCGCATCGAGGAACGCGGCGAACTCCCGGCCGGCACCGACCGTGCCGAGCTGGTCGCCTGGCTGACCTTCGTACATGTCGGTCTGTGCGCCCGACCGGAGGCCGCGGACCGCAAACACGTGCACCGACTGCTCGCCCGCTACGTCGCGACCGGTGTGCTCCACGCCGACGCCTGGTCGGGCTCGACCCGGCCGAACCTCGGAGTTAGTCCAGGTTAAACTGCCCGCCTCGACGCGTTCGGCACGACCGGGACGCGACCCCGACGGAAGCGGGCCCGCATGAGTTGGGAATTGAGCGAGGAACACGTCGCATTCCGCAAGACCTGTCGGGCATTCACCGACCGGGAGATCCGCCCGTTGGTCGACGAGGCGGAGATCAGCGGCACGTTCCCCGCCGACCTGTGGAAGCGCCTGGGCGCCGCCGGCCTGCTCGGGTTGTGCACGCCCGCCGAGCACGGTGGCACCGAGGGCGATTCGCTGGCGGTGGCGGTGCTCTCCGAGGAGCTGGCCCGGGCCTCCGGCGGCATCGCGGTGACGGCATTGGTCAGCGCCTACATGGCCGGCCCGCACCTGGTCCGCAACGGCTCGGCGGCCCAGCAGCAGCGGTGGCTCGCCCCGATCTGCGCGGGTGAGGCGGTCTCGGCGATCGCGGTCACCGAGCCCGACACCGGCTCCGACGTCGCCGGCCTGACCACTACCGCGCGGCGCACCGCCGCGGGCTGGGTGCTCAACGGCCGCAAGATGTTCATCACTAACGCCGGCCTGGCCGACGTGACCATCGTCGCCGCGCGGACCGGGACCGGACGGCACGACGGGGTGACGCTGTTCCTCGTCGAGAAGGGCACGCCGGGCCTGTCCTTCGGCTCGCCGCTGCGCAAGATGGGCTGGCACTCCTCGGACACCCGCGAGGTGCTGCTCGACGATCTGGCCCTCCCGGCCGACGCCGTGCTCGGCACCGAGGGCCGCGGGTTCCAACAGATCATGGAGGGCTTCCAGCTCGAGCGGATCTCGTTGGGTGCGATGGGGCTGGGCCACGCCGCGGAGTGCCTGGACCTGGCAAAGGCCTACACCGCACAGCGGGAGGCCTTCGGCGCCCCGCTGACCCAGCTTCAGACCATCCGGCACAAGCTGGCGATGATGGAGATCGAGCTGGAGTCTGCCCGGTTGCTGGTCTGGCAGTCGGCGGCCCGGCTGGACGCCAACCACCCGGAGGCGTTGAAGACGGTCGCCCAGGCCAAGTTCCTGGCGGCGATCGCGGCCAATCGCATCGTGGACGACGCCGTCCAGTTGTTCGGCGGTGCGGGCTTCGTGGAGGAGACCGCGGTGGCGCGGCACTATCGCGACGCGCGGATCCTGCGCATCGGCGGCGGCACCGACGAGATCCAGCTGGAGATCCTGACCAAGGACCTGGCGCGTTGACCGTGGCCGACCAGCTGGCAGACGCGACGGCGCGGGCCCGGGCCGGCGGCGACCCGGCGCGCTGGCCGACGAAACTGCCGGTGCGCGAACGCATCGCCTTGCTCGTCGATCCCGGCTCGTTCACCGAGGACGGCCTGTTGGCCGCCGCGACCGACGAGGCCCTGCCGGCCGACGGGGTGATCACCGGCATCGGCCGCATCGACGGACGCCGCGTCGCAGTGCTGGCCAGCGACTACGCGGTGAAGGCGGGCTCCTGGGGCCGGCTGACCTGCGAGAAGCAGATCCGCCTGCTGGAACGGGTCGACCGCGACCCCATGCCGGTCATGTACCTGGTCGACTCCGCGGGTGGCCGATTGACAGACCAGATGGGCTTCTTCCCGGGCCGCCGGGGCGCCTCGGCCATCTTCCATCTGCAGGTGCGGCTGTCCGGTCGGGTGCCGCAGCTCTGCGTGCTGCACGGTCCCTCGGCCGCCGGCGGCGCGTACCTGCCCGCGTTCTGCGACTGGGTCGGGATGGTCGAGGGCAACGGCTCGATGTACTTGGCCAGCCCGCGGGTCGCGGAGAAGGTCACCGGCGAGATCACCACGTTGGAGGAGATGGGCGGCGCGATCATGCACGCCTCGGTCTCCGGCTGCGCCGACGAGGTGTTCGGCTCGGACTGGGAGGCGATCGCGGCGGCGCGACTGCTCTTGTCCTACCTGCCCGACGACTTCGACCGCGCCCCGGCCGCGGCGCCCGGCCGACCGCCCGAGCGGGTGCTGACCGACGCGATGGTGCCGGCCGACCCCAACAGCTCCTACGACGTGCGCGACGTCGTCGAGACGATCGTCGACGCCGGGTCGTTCTTCGAGATAAAGGCCCGGTGGGCGCAGGAGATCGTGGTCGGGTTGGCCCGGCTCGACGGTGGGGTGGTGGGCCTGGTGGCCAACCAGCCCGCGGTGCGCAGCGGGGCCATCTTCGTCGACTCCGCCGACAAGGCCGCGCGGTTCATCACGATGTGCGACGCCTACAACATCCCGCTGCTGTTCCTGCACGACGTGCCGGGATTCATGGTCGGGGTGGCGGTCGAACGAGCCGGGATCATCCGGCACGGCGCGAAGATGATCGCCGCGATGTCCTCGGCCGAAGTACCGAAGTTCAGCATCGTGCTGCGCAAGTCCTACGCGGCGGGGAACTACGCGATGTGCGCGCCGGGCTTCGAGCCGCGAGCCACCCTGGCCCTGCCCACCGCGACGATCGGCCCGATGGGCCCGGAGGCGTCGGTCAACGCGGTCTATGCCAACAAGATCGCCGCGATCGACGACCCGGCCGAACGTGCCGAGTTCATCGCGGCCCGCACCGCCGAACAACGCGCCGACATCAACCTGCTGCGCATGGGCAGCGAACTGGTGCTCGACGCCGTCGTGGCCCCCGGCGACCTACGCGCCGAACTGATCACCCGCCTGGCCGATGCCGCCGGCTGGAGTCGCTCGCCAGGACGCCGGCACCGGATCAACTCCCCGGTCTGACACCAGAAGGAGCCGATGATGTCCGACGCCCACCTGCCGGGAGGTCCCCTGCTGCCGTTGCGTCCGGACTGGGTGCGCGCCGACCGGGTCGCGCAACTCGCGAAGGTGCGCGCGTGGGACGACCCGGACCGGTACTGGGAGTGGGTCGCCGCGCAGCAACGGTGGATGACGCCCTACCGGGAAGTCCGCACCGGCAGGATCGACGACTTCCGTTACTTCGAGGGCGGGCGGATCAACGTCGCCGACAACTGCGTCGACCGGTGGGCGCAGGACCCGGCCACCGCCGACCGGGCCGCGATCATCTGGGAGGGCGAACCGGGCGACACCCGCACGGTCACCTATCGGCAACTGCGCGACGAGGTCTCGGAGTTGGCCGCCGGACTGGTCGACCTCGGAGTCGGGCAGGGCGACGTCGTCGGCCTGTACCTGACCAACCTGGTCGAGGCCTTCACCGCCATCCACGCCTGCAACCGGATCGGCGCGATCTACACGGTGCTGTTCGCGGGCTTCGGCGCCGACGCCGTGGTCTCCCGGCTGCAGACCGCGCGGGCCAAGGTCGTGATCGTCGCCGACGCGGTGTACCGCCGCGGTCGCGCGGTCCCGCTGCTGGAGAACCTGCGCGCGGCGCGCCCGCGCATCCCGACGTTGACGACGACCGTCGTGGTGGACCGCACCGGGCAAGCCGTCCCGTTGGAGCCCGGCGAGGTCGCCTACGCCGACGTCGTTGCGGCCGGGCGGGGCGGCGTCGCGCCGCTGCCCATGGACCCGAACGACCCGGCGTTCCTGATCTTCACCTCGGGCACCGAGTCCCGGCCCAAGGGCGTGGTCCACTCGACCGGCGGCTTCCTGCTGGGGACCTGGGCGAACGCGCACTGGCAGGTGGGTTGGGAACCGGGCGACGTCTACTGGGTGGCCGCCGACGTCGGCTGGCTGACCTTCCCCATCCAGGGCGTGATCGGCGGACTGGCCTGCGGCATGACGATCTGCTGCTTCGAAGGTGCGTTGGACACCCCGAGCCCCAGCCGGTTCTACGAGATCTGCGAGCGGCACAAGGTCACCAAGGTGCTCGGCGCCCCGACGCTGTTCCGCATGCTCCGCAAGTCCGGCGACGACTTGGCCGCCGCGCATCCGCTGAACCTGAAGCTGATCACCATGCAGGGCGAGCCGCTCGACGGGGACACCTTCGAGTGGACCACGCGGACCTTCGACGTTCCGGTCGTCAACGCCTACGGACAGACCGAGACCGGATCGACCTGGGCCTACCCGGTGTACGGGGTCGAGCCGCTCAAGGCCGGATCGCTGGCGACCGCGGTGCCCGGCCACGCCTTCGAGATCCTCGACGACAACGGCACTCCGGTCCCGCCCGGCACCAAGGGGAACCTGGTGCTGACCACGCCGTTCCCGACCATGTGCCGCACGGTCTGGGACGACCCGGCGCGCTACCGACAGGCCTACTTCTCCCGCTTTCCGGGCCGTTATGCCACCAACGACGAGGCGGTGCTCGACGAGGACGGCCACCTCTGGGTGCTCGGCCGGGTCGATGACGTCATCAACGTCGCCGCGCACCGGATCTCCACGATGGAGATCGAGGCCGTTGTCACAGCGCATCCCTCGGTGGTCGAGGCCGCGGTGGTCGGGGTGCCCGACCCGACCAAGGGCACCGTGCCGATCGCATTCGTCACGCTGGCCGCCGGAGTCGAACCGGAGAAGGCGCGCGAACAGATCGGCGAGCACATCGTCGCCGAGATGGGCGCCTACGCGCGGCCGGCGGCGATCCACATCACCCCGGTGCTGCCGAAAACCCGGACCGGCAAGACGATGCGCCGCCTGTTGCGCGACCTGATCGTGCACGGCAAGCCGACGGGCGACACCTCCGCGATGGAGGACCCGGGGGTCCTGGAAGTGGTGGCCGGGGTCGTCGCCGGGGAGCACAGCTGATGGCTGGTCAGTACTTCGAGGATCTGACGGTCGGTCAGGTCGTCGAGCACGCCACCCGGCGCACCGTCACCGAGACCGACAACGTGTTGTTCACGACCATGACGATGAACCCGGCGCCGCTGCACCTGGACCACGAGTACGCGGCCGGGACGGAGTTCGGGCAGCCGTTGGTCAACTCGATGTTCACTCTGGCCCTCGTCGTCGGGCTCTCGGTGCCCGAGCTGACCCTCGGCACGATCGTCGCGCAACTGGGGATGAGCGACATCGTGTTCCCGGCCCCGGTGTTCCACGGCGACACGATCCGGGTCTCCAGCGAGGTCGTGTCGATGCGCGAGTCGAAGTCCCGGCCCGATGCCGGTGTCGTGGTCTTCGAGCATCGGGCTACCAACCAGCGCGGCGAAGTGGTCTGCAGTGCTCGCCGCACGGGTCTGATCCACCGGCGGAGCGCGGTTTGACGAGCAACCCACCCCGGCAGTGGCGCAGCGTCCTGTTCGTGCCGGGTAATCGGCCCGAGATGATCGCGAAGTCCGCGCGCAGCCTTCCCGACGTCGTGATCGTCGACCTCGAGGATGCGGTCGCGGCGCCGGAGAAGAACGCCGCGCGGTTGCAGGTGCTCGAAACGTTGCCCGCCGGTCGCCCGGAGGTGTCGACCGTGCTGGCCCGGGTCAACCCGACCGGCTCGCAGTGGCATACCGCCGACCTGGCCGCGAGTCTGCGGCTGATCGAGGCCGGGGCGTTGGACGGGGTGGTCCTGCCCAGGTACGAGCACACCGAGGAGTTGGCTGCGCTGCGCGCCGAACTGCCTGCTGACGCGGTGGTGCTGGTCGGGTTGGAGACCGCGCTGGGGGTCGCGGACGCCCGGCCGCTGCTGGCCGCCGGGCCGGACGCGGTCTACTTCGGAGCCGAGGACTTCGCCGCCGACGTCGGTGGGCGACGCAGCCCGGGCGGCCAGGAGGTGTTGTTCGCGCGTAGTCAGGTCCTGTTGGCGGCCGCGCTGAGTGGCCTGGCAGCGGTGGACCAGGCGGTGGTCGCAGTCCGCGACCTGACGGCTTTCCGGGTCGACGCGGCGGCCGGGCGCGATCTCGGCTATGTGGGGAAGGTCTGCCTGCACCCGGACCAGGTCGTCGTGGCCCGCGAGGTCTTCACCCCATCGGCGGCGGAGGTCGAGCACGCCCGAGCGGTGCTGGCCGCGGGCGCCGCCGGCGTGGCCGTGGTCGACGGTGCGATGGTCGACGGCGTCCACGTCCGGATGGCACAGCGGGTGCTGGCGCGGGCAGGCTTCGGGGAGGACGGGTCATGAGGGTTGGACTGGCCGTGCCGTTGGGTCTGCCCTTCGACCGCATCCCGGCACTGGCCCGCCGGGCCGAGGAGTTGGACTACGACCTGTTCGCCTCCGGCGAGCACGTCTTCTTCCACGGGGCGGTCCCGAACGCGATGGTCGCCCTGGCCGCCGCAGGTGGAGCTACCGAACGCATCCGACTGCTCTCGGCGTTGACCCTCGTGCCGACCTACCCGGCCGCGTTGCTGGCCAAGATGGCCGCCACGCTCGACGCGGTCACCGGCGGCCGCTTCGAGTTGGGGGTCGGCGTCGGCGGGGAGTACCCGTCGGAATTGCGCGCCTGCGGCGTGGATCCGCGGCATCGCGGTGCTTACACCGACGAGACGTTGGAGGTGCTCGCCAAGCTGTTCACCGGAGAGCGTGTGACCCACGAAGGCCGCTTCGTCACCATCGAGAACGACCGACTGGACCCGCCGCCCGTGCAACGTCCCGGTCCGCCGCTGTGGGTCGGTGGCCGCAAGCCGGCCGCGGTGCGGCGGGCCGGACGGTTCGCCGATGTCTGGATGCCGTACCTGATGGAGCCCCGACAGGTCGCGGCGAGCCTGGCCGAGGTGAGCGAGGCCGCGCAGGCCGCCGGCCGCAAGCCCGATGCGGTCGCCGGCGCGTACTTCGCCTGGACCCACGTCGACCCCGACGACGCCAGGGCGAGGCGCGACGGCATCGCCACGCTGAGCCGGCTCTACCAGCAGGACATGACCCCGGTGGCCGATCGCTACCTGGTGCTCGGTTCGCCGGAACGGGTCATGCAACGGCTCGGCGAGTACGCCGCGGCAGGCGTGCGGACCGTCTTGATCGCGCCGGCCTGCCCGGACGGGGCGGCGGAGTCGCTCGTCGAACTGGTGGCTGAAACCGTGCTGCCGGCTCTGCACAGCGAGGAGTTCGCCCGGTGACCGTGCTGACCACCGATCCGGTCGAGCCGCTGGGTTCGGTCCTGATCGCCAACCGGGGCGAGATCGCCGTGCGGATCCTGCGTGCCGCGAACGACGCCGGTCTGCGTGGCATCGCCGTGCACACCGTGGTGGACGCCGGTGCCCTGCACGTCCGCCGCGCTGACGAGGCCCACGAGGTCGGCGACTACCTGGACATCGAAGCACTGGTGACTGCCGCGGTGCGCAGCGGCGCGCAGTCCGTGCACCCCGGTTACGGATTCCTGGCCGAGAACGCGGACTTCGCCGCCGCGGTGCTCGCGGCAGGCCTGACCTGGATCGGTCCCCCGCCCGCGGTGATCCGGAACCTCGGCGACAAGGTGACGGCGCGTCAGATCGCCGCCGCAGCAGGGGTTCCGATGGCGCCGGGGACCACTACGCCGGTGAGCGACGTGGCCGAGGTGGCGGCCTTCGCCGCTGCCCACGGGCTGCCGCTGCTGATCAAGGCGGCGTTCGGCGGGGGCGGTCGGGGCCTGCGGGTGGTGCGCGAACTCGCCGAGATCCCGGAGGCCTTCGCCGCCGCGGGCCGGGAGGCCACCGCCGCTTTCGGGCGCGGTGAGTGTTTCGTGGAGCGGTTCCTGGACGGGGCTCGGCACGTGGAGGCGCAGGTCCTGGCCGACGACGCCGGTCGGGTCGTGGTCGTGGGCCTGCGGGACTGCTCGGTGCAGCGCCGGAACCAGAAGCTGATCGAGGAGGCCCCGCCGCCGACGCTGCCTGCCGGGGTCCCGGAGCGGTTGAGTGCGGCGGCCCGGGCATTGTGTCGATCGGCGGGCTATCGCAACGCCGGGACGGTGGAGTTCCTGGTCGGGGCCGACGGCTCGGTCGCGTTCCTGGAGGTCAATACCCGGCTGCAGGTGGAGCACCCGGTCACCGAGGCGAGCACCGGGGTGGACCTGGTCGCCGAGCAGTTCCGGCTGGCCGCCGGGGCCGCGTTGGTCAGCGAGGCTGACGTACCCGCGACCTGTCATGCGGTCGAGTTCCGGCTGCCGGCCGAGGATCCGGCCGCGAACTTCGTCCCGTCACCGGGCACGCTCACCGCCTTCGCCGTCCCGCTGGGCCCGGGGGTGCGCTGCGATGCCGGGGTCGAACCCGGCGATGCAGTCGAGGCCCGTTACGACTCGATGTTCGCCAAGTTGATCGTCTCGGGACCCGACCGTGCCACCACGCTGCGGCGCGCGCATCGTGTGCTCGGGGAGACCGTCGTGACCGGGGTCCCGACGCCGATCGAGCTGTACCGCAGCATCGTCCAGCACCCGGACTTCGCCGGGGAGCCGTTCCGGGTGCACACCCGATGGGTCGAATCCGACCTGGCGGTCCCGGGGGCGGCGCCGGACCCCACGACGGTCTCGGTCCGGGTCGGCCGGCGATTGATGCCGGTGGCCCTGCCGGGGCTGGCCGAGGTCGGCGCGCGGGCCGAGCAGATCCGCGCCGACTCCGCCGACCTGCGGGCCGGCGGCGCGGCAAGCGCGGACGGCCCGACGGTGATCGCGCCGATGCGCGGCACGATTGTGGCGGTCGCGGTCAAGGACGGCGACGTCGTGGCGATCGGCGACCTGATTGCCGTTTGCGAGGCGATGAAGATGGAGAACCCCGTCCGCACGCGCCGAGCCGGGGTGGTCGCCGGACTCACGGTTGCCGTCGGCGATCCGGTCGATCAGGGCAGCGTGCTGTGCGAGATCCGCCCGTGAAGGATTCGCTGCGCCCCGGGCTGACCCATACACTCACCTACGTCGTGCCCGAGTCGAACACCGTCCCGATGCTGTTCCCCGAGGCGACAGTGCTCGCCTCGCTGCCCAAGGTGTTCGCCACCGCCTACATGGTCGGACTGTTCGAGTGGGCGTGCACCGAGCTCGTGGCCCCACATCTCGACGAGGACGAGCGGACCCTCGGCGTACACGTCGACTTCAGCCACACCGCCGCAACGCCACCGGGTCTCACCGTGACGGTGAACGCGCTGCTCACGAAGGTCGAGCGTCGCAAACTCGAGTTCGAGGTGTCCGGCCACGACGGTGTGGACGAGATCGGTGGCGGGGTGCATCGACGAGTGGTGATCCGCTTCAGCCAGTTCGAGGAACGGGTGGCCGGCAAACGTCGGTGAGGCGAATTCAATGCCGTGCGCTGCACTACCCGGCGTGTTCCGGGAACGAACGCCGCACTCGCGCCGTTGCTCCCTACGTGGCAATCGAGGACGCACGACTGCGCATCAGTGTCGGCGCCGACGGCAGTCCGTGCGTGCTCACGGTCGCCGGCGAGGTGGACATCGACACGGTGGACCTCCTGCGCCGCGCTCTGAGCGACGCGCTGACCTGCGGCGCGAACCCGTCGGTCGTGGTCGACCTGACCGGCGTCACGTGGTTCACCGCGCACGGGCTGACGGCGCTGGTCGAGGCCCGCGGCCAGGCCCGGGCCTTGGGGAAGCGACTGCGGGTCGTGGTCGGCGACAACCGGGCTGTGACAGTCCCGCTGCGAGCCACCGGCCTGGATCGCACCGTTGCCCCCTTCCCCACCCTCGCCGACGCCTTGGATCCGGTAGCGGCAGCAGCTTCGTGACGAAAGCGAGACGCCGCTGAAACCCGGCCGAAGGCCGCTGAAACCTCCCCGACGCGCGGGCTTCACGCAGCCTCGACGGACAGGTGAGCCGGGCCACAAATCCGTTTGAGGGATGCCGGCAGCGGCAAGAATGACGCTGTCGGTTCGGGTCCCTAAGGCCAAACGAGAGCAGCGGGCAGATGTCGGCGAATCCAATTATCGGCGCAAGCCGCGCGGTGTCCGCGCGTACCGCGCGGCACATGTTCCGGGCGACGGTCCCGGCCGCGGCCATCTCCCTCGTGCTGGCGGGTACGGCTCTTCCCGCGTCCGCCGCGGAGACGTCGGGCAACTGTGGCGCCCCCAGTACGCCCGGCACCGTCACATGTGCCTACGACAACCCCAAGGTCACCAACTACGTGTTCCGCGTCCCGGTCGGAGTGACCGACGTGCACATCGCGGCCCTCGGCGCGGCCGGTGGCGACGGCGGCACGATCAACCCCAGGGTGCACGCTCCCAAAGGCGGGGCCGGCGGCTCGGTCGCGGCCGATTTCCCCGTCATCGCCGGTGACGTGCTGCGCATTCTGATCGGCGGCCGGGGCGAGAATGCCGAGGGCCTGAAGCAGGGCGTCGGCGGAGTCAACGGGGGCGGCAAGGGCGGCGCCGGAACAGTTGGCGGTGGTGGCGGCGGCGGTTCCTCGAGCGTGCGATTCGACGGCACCGACTGGGCATCCCGCATCCTGGTCGCCGGTGGCGGTGGCGGCGCCGGCGGTGCCATGGACTCGGCTGCGGCGGCCAAGGCCGGCGGCGGACCCGGCGGCGGCGAGCGCGGCGGAAACGGCAGCGGCGACGACTTCGGCAAGGGCGGCATCGGCGCAATGGGGCCCTCCGGCGGGGCCGGTCTGACGCGGGTCACCGGCCTGGACGGCCACAGCGGATACGACGAGCGGTTCGGTGGCTACGGCGGCGAGGGTGGATACGGCACCCTCAACAGCATCCGGCACTCCGGCAACCCCGCCGAAGGTCCGATCGGCGCCGGTGGTGGCGGCGGCGGCTACGCCGGGGGCAGCGGCGGCTCGTCGGGCGCGACGCTCGGCGGGGGCGGCGGCGGTGGCAGCGGGTTCGCCGCGACCGCGGCCCTGGCACCGGCTGTCGCGCGGCTCGGGTCGATCGAACTCTCCATGGGCACGGAGCGTGGCGACGGCCAGGTGTTGATCACCTACCGGATCCCCACCGACCGGCACGACCGGCCCGGCCCCGCCGCAGGCGGCCCGCCCACCCTGGCCGCCCACCGATCCTGAGTGACGCGTAGTCAGGCCCAACCGAGCTCGTGCAGTCGTGCGTCGCTGAGGCCGAAGTAGTGCCCGATCTCGTGCTTGACGACGATCTCGACGCGCCGCAACACATCCTCGTAGGTCGAACACCGCACGAGAATCGGGTAGCGGTAGATCGTGATCCGGTCCGGGAGCGCGAAGGCGTACTGCATGCCCCGGCGGGTGAGCGGGATCCCCTCGTAGAGACCGAGCAGATTCGGCCGCCCGAAGCCGTCCTCGACGCCGAACGCCACGTTCGCGATCCGTTCGCTCAGCGCCGGCGGCAAGTTCTCCAGAACCCGGGCGACCTCGAGCTCGAACTCCGCTGCGTCCATTGCGTACACGGCGACCTGCCTCCGTCGATTCCGGGCAGCCGGGCGACCGGCGCAGAGACTGAATGCCGGCGGGGTACGGCGCTATTCCGGCTTGCCACCGATCGGCGCAGGGAACCTGGACACATGCCCGCGAAATGCTCCTGACGATCAGTCAGGACCGAGGGCGGACGGAGTTGAGCAGCCCGAGGATGGTCCGGGTCTCCTCCCGCTGCGTGAACGCCATGCGCTGCGCGAGGCCACGGACCACGGGCAGGCCCGCCCGAGTGCCTGCGTCGGTCAACATCGGCAGGCCGCCGTTGTGGTGACGCAGCATCAGTTGCAGGAACGTCAGGTCCAGCGCGGTGCCGTGAGCGGTGCGCAAGCTGTCGAGCTCCGCGGCGGTGGCCATCCCCGGCATGGTGGTCATGCGCCGGGTCGACCCCGTCATCCAGGTCATCGGCGCACCGGCCGGAAGCGTCGGCGCACCCCACAGGGCCAACCAACCGCGCATCGTGCCGATCTCGAGCAGTTGGTCGTCCTCGATCCCGGCGGCCAGTGCGGCCACCCTCGGGTCGGCGGTCCGGCCGCGGACCAGTTGGGCCATCAGCACGGCCTGCTCATGGTGGACGATCATGTCCTGGCTGAAGCCGATGTCCACCGGCCCGGGAGCCGCCACGGACGCGGCCGCGCGGCCGTCGCCCTGCAGCGAGGCGCCGAGCGCCACGCCCAGCCCGAGGACACCCGCGACCGTCAACCCGGCGACCGCCTGGCGCGTCCGAGTCCGCATCACGGCCTCCGGTAGGCCTGGTTGGTGAACCGCAGTGCCAGGAAACCGTTGTCCTGGCAGCTGGCCCAGAGTTGGTCGACCCCGACGAACCGCGGGGGTGAGCTGCACCAGTCGGCGGTCAGGTCGGCGGGCTGGTCCCAGCCGGCCATCACCCCCGGGCCGGTGTCCCGGATGCCGGACAGGTTTCCCGAGTAGGTGATCGCGTGGGCGGCGTGCTCCGAGCCGAGCAGTTGCTCGTTGCGTCCGACCTGAGCCGGCGGGTTGAAGTACGCGATCTCCTTGGGGTTCATCGGATCGCGCACGTCGAAAACCCGCACACCGGACTGGAAGAACCCGCACGCGAGCGCCGTCGGGTCGGCCTTGCGGTCCACGCCGCAGTAGTGCGCGTCGTAGCCGAAGAGGCCGTTGTGCGCGACGTCGGGCGCCACGCTCGCGGCGTTCTCCGGCCTGCTGACCTCCAGCTGCAACTGTCGGACGATCGTGGGCCGGGTCTCGTCGCTGATGTCGATGATGTGGACGTCCTCGCCGGCGAACTCGTCGACCGCGATCAGATAGGGCTTGCCGTTCCAGGTGACCGGGATCGTGTGCTGAGCGACCGACTCAGGTCCGCCCCAGGTGACCCGGCCCAGCTCACGGAACACCGGCATCGGCTTGCGGGCCTGCACGTCGCTGACGTCGAGCACGACCACCCCGGCGGGGAACGCGGTGGTCAGGTACATCCGGTTGCCGTCCGGGCTGAGCTCGAAACCGTGGTCGGCGAAACCGATCGCTCCGATCCCGGCGATCCGCGGATGCGTGGGATCGGCGACGTCGATCGCGGTGAGGCCACCACCGCCGAGTGAGGACGACCAGTAGGTCCGCCCGTCCGGCGACCACTGTCCTTCATGGTTGACCGTCGTGGCCGGCATCGTCTGATCGGTCCCGGCGAAGGAGTTCAACAACCTCGGGTGCGCGCAGTCGCTCTTGATGTCGTAGACGTCGAAGGCCAATGTGCCGAGCGCGGGCCCCACCGAGACCCCGGCCAGCAGGCCACGGGCCTCGTTGACCTTCAGCGTCTCCCAGGTGTCGGTGAGCATCGCCGGGCTGGTCAGGTTCGCCGTCAGTTTCGGGTGCCGCGGGTCGGTGGCGTCGATCACCTGCACGCCTTCGGACTTCTTGCGGCCGAGGCCGAAGACCGAGGTCGCGTTGTAGGCACAGTGGCCGTACTGCGGGTTCACCCAGGTCGTACCCTCGCCCTGGTACTGCCCGAGCAACTCCAGGTTGCAGGAGTAGCCCTGCCGCGAGCGTCCGCTGCGTCGATCCGCCAACGGGACCTGGCCCTGCAACCCGGTTTCCGGAGCCGAACCCGGCCCGCACTGGGCACGCGGAACAGTGCTGCGCACACCCGGCGAACCGGCCGAGGAAGCAGCTCCGAACGCCGGGACGACCAACGCCAACGCGCAGACGACGGCAGCTGCGCCACGAGAACCCATACGGAACTCCGATCAAGCGGATCAGGCCGGCTTCCGAGAAGGTCAAGTCCAAAAGTATTCGCCGGGTGCGAAGCTACGCCGGGAACCGGAACCGCGCCACTGTCTCAGCGGGCGCTATTGCTTGCGCGCTCCGGCAGCACGGCCGGTGCTCCGAGCAACCGGACCAGCACGACCGCGGCGATCGCCTGCGTGGTCAGCACGGCGGTCAGCACCACGAGTTGGAAGCGGGCCGCCTGGACCGGGCTCGCGCCACCGAGCAGCGCACCGATGAAGGCGCCCGGCAGGGTGACCAGGCCGGTGGTGCGGGTCTGGTCCAGCGCGGGCACCAGGGCCTCGGCGGCAGCCTCGCGGGCGATGTCGGCCACCGCGTACCGCATCGTCGCGCCCAGGGCCAGCCAGGCCTCCACCTCCTCGCGGCGGGCGATCAGGCCGTCGTGCAACCGGCGCCCGGCCAGCGTCGTGCCGGTCATCGAGGCGCCGACGACGATCCCGCCGGCGGCCACCACGTACCGCGAGTCCAGCGGCAGCACCCCGAGGCCGAACACCACCAGCAGGCTGGTTCCTACGCCGGCCACGCAAGCCGCGGCCACCGCGGGCCAGGCGCCGTCGGTGTCCGGCATCCGGCGCGCCGCGGTGCGGATCGCCACGGTCAGCATCACCAGCAGGACGAGGCCAACCGCGGCAGGCCGGGTGATCGCCCCGCGCAGCAGCACTCCGACCACGCTCAACTGCACGGCCGCCCGGACCACGGCGACGACCGGACCCCGACCGGCCGGCACCCGACCGATGCGCAGGACCAGGCCGGTCAGGCACACCAGGACGAGCACGCCGAGCACCAGGTGCGCCACCTGCGACCGGCTCACGACGCCCCTCCCGACCGCAGGCGCTCCCTCCGATCGGCGACATCCTTCCCGACGCGCGATGGATCAGCGAAGTGACGTGCTGTCAGTTCGCGTACTCAGCCCGGCAGGAGGCCGACCTGCTCGAGGATGTCGGCAGCCTCGGTCCGGGTCGTGAAGTCCGGATGGACGTCGATCCAGCGGATCGTTCCGGAGCTGTCGAGGACGACCACGGTCGGCATGGGGATCGCCTGTGTCCCGTCAGCGTTCGAGGCAGCCACGTCCACGCCCAGATCGGCCTGCGCGGACCGTGCGGCCGCACCGGTCTCGGTGAGCAGGCCGAGCGCCCCGGCGGTCTGGTTGCCGGGATCGGACAGCACCGTGAACGACAACTCGTTGCCCTCCTTCGCCCCGGCCACCTCTTCGGGCCGCTGCGGACTGATCGCGATCAGGGCCACCCCGGCGGCGTCCAACTGCGGCGCCAAGGACTCCTGGTAGGCGCGCAGGGTGAGGTTGCAGTACGGGCACCAGGCGCCGCGGTAGTAGACCACTACGGCTGCCCGATCGGCCCGGGCCTCCGCCAGGCTCGTCGGCTTGCCGTGCTCGTCCAACAGGTCGCCGTCGGGAATCGGCCGCCCCACCCAGGCGGAAGCATCGCCACTTCGGGCTGCCTGCTCCGCGCGCTCCTGCGCGAACACCGCGAGAGCCTCGGCCGGCAGCTGCGCGGCCACTTGCTCGTGGAAACCAGCCACACGGGCGGCAATCGTCGAGGGAGAACTCATGACACGAACCTCCGAGAGAGGGAAGAAAGTGGAGTGATTGCTCCACTCTACGTCTCGATTCTGGAGTGTCAACTCCAAAAGGTGCTGAGTCCCGCTACTCTCGGGCCATGGAGGGGCCCCGGGTGCCACGGCTGACCGCGAAGGGTCAGGCCACCCGCGAACGCATCGTTGCCGCCGCGGCGGGGCTGATGGTCAGCGGCGGGGTGATGGCAACCACCATCGACGACGTGCAGACCGCCGCCGGCGTGAGCGCCTCGCAGCTCTACCACTACTTCGGCGACAAGCGGGCCCTGGTCGCCGCGGTGATCGTCCACCAGACCGAGGCGGTGGTCGGTGGGCAGGAACCGCTGTTCGCGGCGCTGGACACCTTGGAGGCCCTGCGGCAGTGGGGTGACCTGATCATCGAACTGCAACGGTCCCGCAACTGTGCGGGCGGCTGCCCGCTGGCGACGCTGGCCGGCGAACTGGCCGAATCCGACGAGGCGGCCCGAGCCGGCCTACGGGTGGCCTTCGCGCGCTGGGCCGCCGGGATCGCGGGCGGCTTGCGCCGCATGCAGGATCGCGGCGAACTGCCCGGTGGCGCCGACCCGGACCGATTGGCAGTCGCAGTGCTGGCCGCATTGCAGGGCGGCCTGCTCCTCGCTCAGGTCGAACGGGCCACCGAGCCTCTGGAGATCGCCCTGGAGACCGTCATCGACCACATCGCATCACTGTCCGCGGGCGCTCGCCGATGCCGTAGCTAGGTTTCTGACGACGGGTCAGCTGAACCAGCACGACGACGGCGGCTGCCAGTAGGTAAGCGCACTGCTGCATCGCGGTGTTCGACACCCGGAGCGCGCCGGAGAAGTAGACGGGGTAGGCGGCCGCCGCCACTGCCAGCCACTCGGGCCGTTCGGCCAGTACAGCCAACCCCACCAGCAGCAGCGCGTACCAGGGTTGGCTCGGGCCGACAATCACGAACGTGATCCCGACCAACGCCACGGCCCCGAGCGCCGGTGGGTTCCGGTCGGCCCGGCGCAGAACCGCGACGGCCACCGCCGCCAGCACGACGGCCCCGACCGGCGCTGCCACCCGACCCGGTACCAGCAACCGAAGCGCACCGAAGCGCTGCTCGCCGGAATATCCCTCCTCGTGCAGGTATCCGGGCAGGTAGCCGATCACGTCGGTACCGACCGCGACCACGTGCGGCAGATAACCGGCCAGGAACACCGCGGCGGCGGTGGCCAACAGCACCGCGCGCCTGCGGGTGGCCAACGCGGGCGCGACGAGCACCGGGATCAGTTTCACCGCGACCGCTGCGCCGAACAGCGCGCCCGCCACCGCAAGACGACCGGCGCCTTCCGCCCGCCGACCGGACAGGACGCCGAAAGTCCCTACCAGCAACAGGATTCCCAGGACGTCGATGTGCGCGTTGTTGCCGCACTCGAGCCAAACCATCGGGCACCAGGCCCACCAGGCCGCGGGCCAAACCGGCCGACCCGACCGGCGCAGGGTGCGGATCAGGACCAGGGCGGTGGCCCAGGCCAGCAATGCGCTGAACACCTGCGCGGCCTGGCGACGCTCATGCTGCGGGGAAACCAGGTGCAGGCCCAGGAACGCGGCCTCGGCCACCGGCGGGTAGATGGTGTGCACCGTCGGCCGGTTGATCAGCGTGCAGTCGTGCGGTACGCCCAGATAGGTGCACGCGTCGACGTAGCCCCGCGCCGGCGAAGCGCCGACCACTTGCTGCGCGACCGGCCCCGTCGGGAACAACCACGGGTCGCGCAGGTCGCGCAGTGCCGGGTCCAGCGGTGTGTACCGGTACGGGTCGATCCCGTGCGCCTGCACGGTGCCGTCCCAGACGTAGCGGTAGTAGTCGTCGGTCGTGGTGGGCACGAAGCAGACCGCGAGGGCCTGGAAAGCGGCCGCGCCGGTCAGGATCAGCACGCTCGCCCGGCGGGCCGGGATCTTCCGGAGGGCAAGCACCGCCACGACGAACACCACGCCGGCCAACGCGTAGGCGGCCAGCACCCGCCCGGCGTGACGGTCCCACGGCGCGCCGAGGCGCAGTGCGCGGGCCTCGATCCCCAGGCTCAGGGTCAGGCAGATGAGCACCGCGGCGGTGCGCCGGGCGACCTTCATCGCGGTCGGGGCCGCCGCCGGGACACCGCGAGGCGGATCAGGTAACCCAGCAACGACAGGCCGAACAGCACGGCGACGACGAACAACCAGTGCGGCAGGTAGGCCTGCGTGCCCCGGCCGGTGGCGCGCCGGAAGGAGGCGGCCCGCCCGCCGATGAGTGGGAACCAGACCAGCAGCAGCAGCAGCGAGACCGCGGCCGGGACCCGCACGAAGTTCAGCCACGCCACCTGGCCGGGGCGGCGTCGCCAAACCGCGACCAGCGCGCCATCGGCGGCGACGTAGAGCGGCAGCAGCACCGCATCGTGCAGCACCGCGCCGGACACGAACCATTCCCCCACCGGCACCGGCCGCTCGGCGAGCAACGGACGCAGCGCGAGCGCGCAGAGCAGGAAGCCGCAGCCGATCAGCAGCGCATGGACCGGATGCGCACCGTAGGACCGGCGGGCGCGAGCGAGGAGTTCGAGGGCCCGGGACATCAGGCCTCGAAGGTCAGGCGACGGACCCACTTGGTGTTGCGGACCCCCGGGTTGTCCGGGACGATGATCCGCGCCGGCCACCCGTGATCCAGCGACAGATCCGCGCCGTTCACCCGCAGCGCCAACAGGCTGCCGCGGTCGGCGATCTGGTTGTCCGCCAGGCGGCCTCGAGCGAATTCGCCCCCGTCAGCCTGCAACGACTCGACGAACACCGACCGCGCGTGCGGTACCCCGGCCAGCCGCGCGAGGTCCCGCAGTCGCACCCCTTCCCAGCGTTGGGCCGGGACCGACCAACCCTCCACACAGGCGATCGGCAGGTGCGCCACGTACTGGGGCATCGCCAGCAGGTCCGCCCGGCGCAGCGAGATCGGCGCGGCCGCGCCGTGCACCTCGAGCCGCCATTCCTCACCGGCCGGACGCACCCCGACGTCGGCCGCGAAGATGTTGACGACGAAGTCGTTCGGTCCGTCGCCGGAGTCGTAACCGCCGCGCGGGGCCAGCAGCGCGACCCGTCGCAGCGGGCCACCGATCGACTGACCCACCGTCAGAACGAGCAGCGAGGCCGACCCGGCCGCGACCAGGCCCAGCGCGCCGCGGCGCGACACGGTCGGCGCGGCCGGAGCCCGGCTCACCAGGCCGTACTCCTCGTACGGCTCGACAGTGGTGTGCTTCAGGTCCACGCGCAGTTCGTCGCGCAGCTTTCGGGCCCGCAAGGCCGCACGCATCTTCGGCACCTTCAGGCAGGCGTGGACAGTGAACCCGACCATGAACACCCACGCGCCGTAATAGTGCAGGCGGTAGAAGGATCCCGGGAAGCGGTACCAGTACTGGACATTGAGCAATCCGGTGACGAACGTGAACACGGCTCCGCCGACCAGCACGAACAGCGAGGCCCGTTCGGCAGCGTGCGCGGGGCTGCGCACGGACGGCCATTCGAACAGCTTCGGGATCACCGACCACAGCTTGGCGACCAGCACCGGAACCAGGACCACACCCAGGGTCACGTGCAAGCCTTGGGTGACCCGGAACAGCCAGGCCGGTCGGGTCGGCCAATGGAACGGCACGAACGTCAGGACGTGCGAGCCCTCGCGCCCGCCGTTGCCGGGCAGCCACGGGTTGTAGGCCAGGAAGTCCAGCAGGCCGGTGAGAAACATGAGCGGGATGCCGACCAGCAGGAGGGCGCCCAGCACCGAGGTCAGCCAGGGGCCGCGGATCGGGCTGCGCCAGAAACCGGGCCGGAAGGGTCCGGGCGGGGGATGTCCGTCGACCCAGGCCATGACCGACCTGATCCGGGCGGTCCGCCGACGAGGGCCGGCGTCGAACTTGAGTGCCATCATGCGCTCCGTCAGATTCGTTGCAGTGAAGCGAAATGACGTCCGTCGCAGGACCATTGCTCGACGGCGACGAAGCCGATCGCCACGGCCTCGGCGACCAGCGCGGACCAACCTACCCGGGCCCAGGCGAACGCCGCCGTCTCCCGGCCGGCCGCGCCGGTGACCTGGACCCGCGTGCGACGACTGATCCCGTCTGCCTCCACCTCTACGACCACCACTGCCCCGGGAGCCAGCAGCTCCCGGATGCGGGCGAGCAGTCCGCCGACATCACCGCCGATGCCGACGTTCCCGTCGGCCAGCAGGGCCGCCTGCCACCGACCTGCCCCCGGCACCCGGTCGAAGACCGAGCGCCGCAGCGCCAGTCCGCCTGCCGAGCGGGTCAACGCGATCGCCGCGGCAGCGACGTCGACCCCCAACGCCGGCACGCCCCTTCGGGCCAGAGCGGCCACCAGTCGGCCGGGACCGCAACCGATGTCGAGCGTCGGACCGGTGCACCGGGCGAGCATCGTCAGGTCGGCCCGGTCGGCCGGGCGAAGCCAGCGCCGGACGTCGAAATCGAGATCGGCACCGGCACCGTCGCAGGCCCGCAGTGTGGCCCGGTCCCAGAGGGCGCGTTCGTAGAGCCGCAACACCGCGGGATCCCAGTCGACCTCAACCGACATCGCGGGCCCGGCCGATCATCCCGGCGTGCGTGCGGGCGAAGTGGGTGTGCGGTGCGAGTGCGGCCACCCGGGCCGCGCAGGCCGGTGTGTCGACGTCGCACAGTTGGGGCAGCAGCCCCACGCCCAGGCCGGCGTCGCGCAGTCGACCCAGTTGCACGGCCCCGGTGAAACTGGTCGACATCGGCACGCCCAGCACCAGGTCCGGGTGCGGGTCGCGCATCCCGAGCGCCCAGAAGCCGCCGTCGTCGCTCGGCCCGAACCACGCATCGTGGTCGGTCCACCGCACGCTCAACTGACGTGGCGTCACCTGCGGGGTGTCCATGCCGATCAGCAACGTCGGTCCGCTCGCGCGGGCCAACGCGTCCGCGATGCGCTCGTCGAGACCGCCCGAGCACTGCGGCAGCACCTCGATCCCGGTGGGCACCCAGTCCCCCGGCCGGCCGTCGAGCATCAGGACCCGACGCCGAGCCGGTGCCCGCAGCACCGCGTCCAGCGTGTCCCGCAGCGCAGCCGCCGCCAACTGGGCCGCCTCGACCGCGCTGAATCGTGAGCACAGTCGGGTCTTCACCCGACCGGGCAGCGGTTCCTTGGCCAGCACCAGGATCGTCGTCGGCGCGTCCCTCACCTGGAAAGTACCGATCGCATGTCGTGCACCGCGCGCAGCGTGCCGCGCACCGTGCCGGTGACCTTCGAACGTCCGGTGCGTGGCCGGTAGTCGACGTCCCGCTCGACCACCCGCCACCCGGCCTCGATCGCGCTGACCACCATGTCCAACGGATAGCCGAACCGACGGTCCGTCAGATTCAGGTCCAGCAGGCCTTCCCGCCGAGCGGCGCGCATCGGGCCGAGGTCGCGCAGCTGCACCCCGGTGCGGCGGGACAGGTGCCCGGCCAGCGCGCGATTGGCCAACCGGGCGTGCACGGGCCAGGCTCCCGGAGCCGGGATACGCCGGCCCAGCACCAGGTCGGCCTCGCCGCCCAGCACCGGGCCGACAACCAGGTCGAACTGCCGTGGATCCAGCGAGGCGTCGGCGTCGCAGAAACACACCACCGACGCCGTGGCCGCCATCAGCCCGGCGTGACAGGCCGCGCCGAACCCCCGCTGCGGTTCGACGACCACCGTCGCGCCGAGATCTGCCGCGATCCGCGCCGAGCCGTCCGACGACCCGTTGTCGACCACGATCGGCCGGGCCCACCCCGGCATTCGGCCCAACACCCAAGGCAACGCCGCCGCCTCGTCCAGGCAGGGCAGCACCACGTCCACGATCTCCATGGGCGCGAACGTAGGGCCGAATCGGCCCGCCGGGGCCGCGAAAAGTCTTACGGTCCGCAGACGAGCGGCGCCGGCGTACGAAGTGTTACGGTCCGCGGAACACCCGCCCGGCGGCGCTCGGGACGGACCATGTGTTCTTATCCTGGGGTGGTGAACGCCCGTGTGCTGGTGGTCGAGGATGACCCCACCGTCGCCGAGGTCGTGCTGACCTACCTGCGCCGCGACGGCCACGAGGTCGAGCACGTCGGCGACGGCCCGGCTGCCCTGGAGGCCGCGACCCGCGCCTGGCCCGATCTGGTCGTGCTGGACCTGATGCTGCCCGGCCTGGACGGGCTCGAGGTGTGCAAGCGGCTTCGACAGGTCGCGCCGGTCGCCGTGATCATGTTGACCGCCCTGGGCTCGGAGAGCGACCGGGTCATCGGTCTGGAGATCGGCGCCGACGACTACGTGACCAAGCCGTTCAGCCCACGCGAACTCGCGCTGCGGGTCCGGTCCGTGCTGCGCCGCGGGGGCACGGCTGCGGCGGGAGCCGCCGCGGAGGTGTTGCGGGCCGGGTCGCTGGTGCTGGATCCGACGGCCCACCGAGCGACCCGCGAGGGCGCCGAACTCGCGCTGACCACGCGGGAGTTCGACCTGCTGGCCTTCCTGCTCGCCCATCCCGGTGAGGCATTCACCAGGGAGGAGTTGATGCGGCAGGTGTGGGGCTGGGACTTCGGCGACCAGTCCACCGTGACCGTGCACGTGCGTCGGTTGCGCGAGAAGGTGGAGGCCGACCCGAAGGACCCGCGCCTGCTGGTCACCGTCTGGGGCGTCGGGTACCGATTCGACCTGCCCGCCGAACAACCTACCGAACGATGAACGCGAGCTGCTCATGAGTGATCAGATGCAGATCGTGCTGATCGCGGCGGGCTGGGCCGGTGCCACCGCGGCGCTCGGGGCCGCCGCCCTGCGGGCCCTGCGCAATCGCTCGATCGGCACCTCGTTGCTTGTGCTCTGTCTGACCACCGTGGCTGCCGTCATCGCCGCGACCGTCGGCACCGCGGACGCGATGTTCCTGTCCCACCATGACTTCACGGTCGTGATCCTGGTCAGCGTCGTGGTCGGTGTGCTGATGGCGGTGGTGTCGGCCGGGCTGGCCCGGATGCTCGTCGCCGGGAGTCGGGTCCTGTCCGCCGAGGCACGGGCGCTGGGTGCCGAGGGCTCTGTCACCCACACAGTCCGAATCGGTCTACCAGCGAGCGCGGAACTGGCCGAGGTCTCCCGCGAGCTGGAGGCCGCGCGCGTCCGGCTGGCCGAGTCGCGGGCCCGCGAGGCCGCGTTGGAGGCCTCCCGGCGGGAACTGGTCGCCTGGGTCTCCCACGACCTGCGCACCCCGCTGGCCGGGATCCGGGCGATGGCCGAGGCGATGGAGGACGGCATAGCCGAGGATCCGGCTCGCTACAACAAGCAGATCCGCACCGAGGTCGAACGCCTGGCCGGCATGGTCGACGACCTGTTCGAGTTGTCCGTCATCAACGCCGGCGCGTTGCGCCTGTCCTTGGAGCGCATCTGCCTGTCCGATCTCGTCAGCGACACCCTCGCCGGTGCCGATGCCCTGGCCCGGGAACGCGGCGTCGCGTTGCGCGGGCACGCGAGCGACCAGGTGGTGTCCGTCCGAGCCGACGGCCGGGAACTGTCGCGGCTGATGAGCAACCTCGTCGTGAACGCGATCCGGCACACCCCCTCCGAGGGATTCGTCGACATCCGCCTGACCACCACCGGTGAAGTAGCGACCATTGCGGTCACCGACTGCTGTGGCGGCATCGCCGAGGAGGATCTGCCCCGGGTGTTCGACGTCGCCTGGCGCGGCACCAACGCCCGCACCCCGGGCCCGGACGGCGGCGCCGGTCTCGGGCTGGCGATCGTGCGCGGCATCGTCGAGGCCCACGCCGGACAGATCACCGTCGCCAACACCGGCGGTGGCTGCCGGTTCGAGGTGACCCTGCCGACCCTGGCCTGAGGCCGAACACTCCGCGGATCTGACGCGACGTCAGTCCCGTTGCGGGGCAGCGGCGAACTCCGCCATGCCCGCCGCGAAATCCGCCGTCGGCTGCCAGCCCAACTCCTCGCGCAGGCGTTGCGAGGAGGCTGTCACGTGGCGCACGTCCCCGGCCCGCCAGGCGCCGGTGACCACCGGACGCGGCCCGGCGCAAGCCACCGACAACGCCTGCGCCAACTCCCCCACCGTTCGCGGCACCCCGCTGCCGACGTTGTAGGCCCGCACGGCGCCGGCCGGGATCGGCCCGTCCTCGGCAGTGGCGGCCAACGCCGCCAGGTTCGCCGAGGCGACGTCGCGCACGTGCACGAAGTCACGACGCTGGCCGCCGTCCTCGAACACCTGCGGGGCGCGACCGGCGGCCAATGCGGAGCGGAAGATGCTCGCCACCCCGGCGTAGGGGGTGTCGCGGGGCATGCGCGGACCGTAGACGTTGTGGTACCGCAGGGCGGCCACCCGCGCTTCGGTCACCCGCGCCGCGGCCGCGGCCAGGTGCTCCTGGGCGAGCTTCGTGACGGCGTAGACGTTGCGCGGATCCGGCGCGGCGTCCTCGGAAACCAGTTCGGGTTCCAGCGGCGACCCGCACGCCGGGCAGGGCGGGTCGAAGCAGCCGGCGTCGAGGTCGACCGGTCGACGTGGCCCCGCTGCGACCGACCCGTGGGTCACGCAACGGTAGCGACCCTCGCCGTAGACAACCATCGAACTGGCCAGCACCAATCGCCGTACCCGGGCGGCCGCCATTGCCCGCAGCAGGACCGCGGTGCCCAACACGTTGGCCTCGACGTAGTCCGGAGCATCCTCGAGCCCGACACCGAGCCCGACCATCGCCGCCTGATGACAGACCGCGTCGACCCCGACAACCGCGTCGCCCACCGCTTGCGGGTCGCGCAGATCGGCATGCCGGAACTCCACGCCGGGCGGCACGTCGGGTTTACCGCGATGCGCCGCCGGCAGCAGGCAATCCAGCACCCGCACCTCGTGGCCGGCCTCGAGCAAGGACTCGGCGACGTGGGACCCGATGAACCCGACACCACCGGTCAGAAGAATCCGCACGGGGCGAAATTACGACACCCCGCCACAGAACACAGCGACCTGCAGCATCCGTTCATCGGACGGTAAGACCTCGAACCGAGGTACCGGCCGGAGCGGGCAGGCGTCAGGACCCCGCGAACACGAATCCTTGGAAGTCATCCGCGATCGCCTGGTCGCACAGCGCCCGGTAGCCGGCCACCGTGTCCAGGTTCGGGAGAAACGCTCGCGCCTTGCCGGGGATGTTCGCGCCGGTGTACGTGGTGTCCGCCTGGGGGAACAGGGTCGCCCCGGCGACCTCCTCGTTGTGCGCCACCCAGCCGTCCTCGGCGACCGTGGTGGGCTCCACCGTCGTCACACCGCGCTCAAGCGCCTCGGCGATGATCCGCGAGATGAATTGCACGTGCTGCTCGATGGAGGTGGGCATGTTGGACAGCACACCGGGACTCTGCGGGCCGGTCATCATGAAGAAGTTCGGGAACTGCGCGCTCGACATGCCCAGGTAGGTGCGCGGGCCGTCCGTCCACTTTTCCCGCAACAGTTGCCCGCCGCGACCGCGGATGTCGATGCGGTTCAGCGTGCCGGTGGTGGCGTCGAATCCGGTGGCCAACACGATCGCGTCGAACTCGTACTCGCTGCCGTCCGCGAGGCGCACACCGGTCGCCGTGATGGCGGCGATGGGGTTGTCCTTGATACCGACCAGGTGGACGTGCGGGGAGTTGAAGGTCTCGAAGTAGCCCGAGTCCAGCGGGATGCGCTTGACCGCGTAGGTCAGTTTCTTCGGGGTCAGCAGGTCCGCGGTCGCGGGGTCCTTGACCTTCTCCTTGATCTTCTGGTCCAACCACCGCCCGATCCGCAGGTTCGATTCGATGTCGAAGATGGGCTCGTGGAAGCCCGCCACCATGAAGCTCAGGCCACCGATGTCCCAGCGGCCCTGCAATACCGCGTCGAGTTCCTCGTCGGAGTGCTCAGCCAAGGGCTTCGTCTGGAAGTCGTACGGCATACCGAAGGCGGAGTTGCGGGTGTGTTCGCGGATCTGCTCGAAGTTCTGCCGCCGATCAGCGGTCACCTGCTCCGGCACCGGGCCGTGATTGGCCGGCACGATGTAGTTCGGCGTCCGCTGAAACACCGTCAGATCTGCGGCCTGCTCGGCAATCCGCGGGATGGACTGAACAGCGCTGGCGCCGGTGCCGATGACGGCAACCCGCTCGCCGGTGAAGTCCACCGGCTCGTGCGGCCACAACCCGGTGTGGAACGTCCGCCCCTGGAAATCGCCCAGGCCGGGGAAGTCAGGGGTGTTCCAGGCCGAGAGGCAGCCCACGCCAGTGATCAGGAATCGCGCCGTGAGGGTCGCGCCGTCCTGCGTCCGCACCGCCCAGGTCGCGCTGCTCTCGTCGAAAGTTGCAGATGCAACCCGAGCGTCGAACTGGATGTCGCGGTAGAGATCGAAGCGCTCGGCGACGTGGTTGAGGTAGGTGAGGATCTCCGGTTGTTCCGGGTAGCGCTCGCTCCACTCCCACTCCTGCCACAGCTTCTCGTCGAACATGTAGCCGTAGATGAAGCTCTCACTGTCGCAGCGCGCGCCCGGGTAGCGGTTCCAGTACCAGGTTCCACCGATCCCGTCGCCGGCCTCGAGGACCCGGACCGACAAGCCCATCTCGTTCCGCAGCCGGTGGAGCATGTAGAGGCCGGAGAAACCCGCGCCGACGACGACGGCGTCCAGGTCGGGCGCTGAATCGGAGGGATTCGCTGCGGACATCTGACCTCCACGCTGGCAAGATCGGCTGCGACACTGAGTCCGGGCTGCCGGGCCATTATCCCGCCGGCCGGCCGGCAGGCGCAAGAGTCGAGTAAGCGGCGATTCACGCGCCACTCGAACGGCTTTTCCCTTTCCTGGAAAGGCTTATCGGCCGGTCCACTGCGGGCGCCGGCCGTCCCGAAAGGCCGCCGGACCCTCCTGCGCGTCGGCGCTGCGGTAGACCGGTTCCCAGAGGCGTTCGGCCTGCGCGTAGGCCTCGCGCATGGACAGTTCCGCGCACAACCGAACCGTGGCCTTCGCGGCAGCCACCGACAGCGGCGCGTTCGCCGCGATCCGCTCCGCCAGCTCCTGCGTGGCCGGGACCAGGTCGTCCGCAGGCACGACCCGGTTGACCAGGCCCACCTCGTACGCCCGGCTCGCGGAGATCGGGTCGCCGGTCAACAGGATCTCCATCGCGATCCGTGGCGGGATCAACCAGGGCAGCGGCGCCGCCCACGGCGACCCGCGGCCCACCTTCGCCTCCGAGACCGCGAAGCGCGCCGTGTCGGCGGCAACGACCAGGTCGCAGGCCTGTGCCAGCAGGAAACCACCTCCGTAGGCGATGCCGTTCACGGCGGCGATCGTCGGCTTGGCGACCTCGATGTTGCGGCCGAACTGGGGCACGAAATCAACCGGCGGCACGGTGAGCGCGAGATCGGCCATCTCCTTGAGATCACCGCCGGCGCAGAACGCCTTCTCCCCCGCGCCGGTCAGCACGAGAACTTGCGCCGCGGCGTCCTCGTTGAATTTAGCGACACCGGCCCACAGCCCGTCGCGCACCGCCTTGTTCAGCGCGTTGCGCGCCGGTTCCCGGTTGATGGTCAGCCAGGCGACCCCGCGTAGCACGCGATAGGTGACTACCTCGTCGGTTTCCAATGCGGTGCTCCGTGATTTCTCTTCGGAGATGCCGGCGGCCATTCCTGGCTCTAGTGCATGATGATTCCCTAACCGTCGGGCCGCAAGACATGGCCCACCGCCACCGCTGTCGACGGGGAACGGAGTCGACGTCCTTGCCCAGGATCAGCACCACGGCAGCGCGGGAGACGGCGAACAACCGCCCGCAAGGCCCTCGGCGACGCGACCCCGAGCGGAAGGACCGCATCCTCGAGGCCTCCGCCGAGTTGATCGCGGGCCGCGGTTACACCGCCGTCGGAATGGCCGACATCGGCGCGGCCGCGGGCATCGTCGGCTCCGGCATCTACCGGCACTTCCCGAGCAAGTCGGCGATTCTGGCGGCGTTGCTCGGCAAGGTCATGGACAACCTGGAGGCGTCCGCGGTGGGAATCGCGGCCACCTGCACCGGCGACCGCGAAGCCTTGACGGCACTGGTCGCAACCCACGTCCGGGTGACGATCGCCGACCGGCCCCTGATGAGCGTCTACCACGGCGAGATGCACAACCTCGACGCGGACGACCTGCGCAAGCTGCGGCGCATGCAGCGGCGCTACATCGAGGAATGGGTCTCGGTCCTCGCCCCGCTGCGGCCCGACCTCGCCGATGCCGAGGTCCGCCTCATCGTTCACGCGGCGATCGGCGCCATCCAGTCGATCCTGTTCCACAACAGTGGATTGCCTGCGGCGCGCTTAGCCGAACTGCTCGAGACCGCGGCTCATTCCTGTCTCGGCGTGCCGGCCGCCGACGGGGTGGCGCCGTGGCCACCGGACCCGAATGTCGCTGGTTGAACCGAGGAGGCGGACATGGCCGACAGCTTCCCTGAACTGGACGTGACCTCGCTGCGCGGTCGGCGGGCGGTGCACCGGTGGGAACGGACGTCGGTCGGAGACGTCTTCGAACGGCTCACCTGGAGCTACCCCGACAAGACGGCGCTGATCGGCCACCCCGGTTCGTTCGCCGACGAACGGTACCGGCGGGTCAGCTACCGACAGGCCGACGAGACCGCGAACCGGGTCGCGAATGCTCTGCTCGCCCGCGGGCTCGAACCCGGGGCTCGGGTGCTGCTGTACTGCGAGAACTCGGTCGAGGCACTGCTCGCCAAGGTCGGCATCGCCAAGGCAGGCATGGTCGCGATGCCGGTGAACCCTTCGCTGGCCGTCGATGTACTGGCCTACCTGATCGGCCAGGCGCAGCCGTCGGTCGCGATCGTCGACGGCGTGCTCTGGCCCCGGGCGCAGCCGGTGCTCGCGGCCACCGGTGTGCCGGTGCTGGCGACCATTCGGATCGGCGGCGACGACACCGAACTTCGTAGCCGGCCTGACGCCCCGTCGTTCTCCGAGTTGGTCGACGCCGCCGGCAAGGAGGAACCGACCGTCGTCATCCACGGCGACGACATCTGGCAATTGCTGTACACCTCGGGGACGACGTCGATGCCGAAAGGCGTGATGCTCTCCCACAACGCCAGTCATTTCGCGGCATTCAATTTCGCGCTCTCCCTCGGCCGGGGGGTCCGGCTCGAGTGCGACCTGCGCATCGGTGCCTTTCTGCCGATCATCTACCACGTCGGCGATCAGTGCTTCACGATCTCGGCGTTCCTGTCCGGCGGGACCCTCGTCATCGGACGGAAGCCCGTCGCCGCCGACATCGCCGACGCGCTGGAGAGCGAGGCGATAACGGCGTTGTGGGCCGGATCACCGCAGTTGGTCCAGGGCATCGTGGACGAACTGGACCAGTCCCCTCGGGCGGTGCGCACCCTGCAGGTTCTGGTCTACGGCTGGGGCGCGATCCCGCCCCGGACCTACGAGCGACTGCGCCACCACGCCGGTGACGACCTGGTGATGATGGGAATATTCGGCCAGACCGAGGCCATTGCCTGCCACCGATTCTGGCCCCTGAAATGGCCGGAACTCTACGAGCGCACCGCTCCGGCGCTGAACTACGTGGGTGTCCCGAGTCCGGTGCTGGCCTCGGACGTCCTCGACGAGGACGGCAAGTCGGTCCGCGACCGGCCGGGAGTCCATGGGGAGGCGGTGTACCGCAGCCCGACCGTGACCGCGGGTTACTACCTCGACGAAGCCGCGACCCGGGAGGCGTTCCGCGGTGGCTGGTTCCACTCCGGCGACGTCTGCACCGTCGACGAGGACGGTCTGCGCATCATGGTCGACCGCTGGAAGGACATCGTGAAATCCGGCGGTGAGAACGTCTCCAGCATCCGCGTCGAGGCGGTGCTGCATCAGCACGCCGGTGTCGCTCGCGCCGCGGTGATCGGCCTGCCGCACGAGCGTTGGGGGGAGGCCGTGACCGCCGTGGTCGTGCCCCGGCCCTCGTCGACGCCCACCGAGTCCGAACTCATCGAGCACTGCCGGGAACGACTGGCCGGCTACGAGTCGCCGAAGGGCGTGATCTTCGTCGACGCACTCCCCGAGACGGTCGGCGGCAAGGTCCTGAAGTACAAGTTGCGGCAGGAGCACGTGGACCACTTCACCGTCGATCACTGACCGGCGCCGGGCGGCCCGGTCCCGCCGCCCCGGCGAAGGCCTGCGCGATCCGCATCCACGACGAGGCGGCGTCGCCGACGATCCTCAGGGCGACCTCGTCGCGGTGTCGGCGTTGCGTCACCAGCAGGCAGAAGTCCAACGCGTCGCCCGCCACCCGGTCGGCGGCCTCGGCCGGCCCCCACGTCCACTGGGTCCCGTCCGGCGCGAGCAACTCGACGCGGATCGGTGCGTCCGGAGTCTCCAGCTTGTTTGCCTGGTAGCTGAAGGCTCGGGCCCCGATCCCGAGGTGCGCGATGTGCCGGAGCCGTTCCGTCGGCCTCCGGTTGACACCGAGCGCGTCGGCGATGTCCTGGCCGTGCGCCCAGGTCTCCATGATCCGTGCGGTGATCGAGGACGCCAGGCTCATCGAGGGTCCGTACCAGGGCACGCGTTCGCCGGGGTCGCGGTCCTTCGCGCAGTCGATCAGGTTCTGGCGGGCCCGCCGCCACCACGCCCGAAGTTCGGCGGCCGGGACAGCGCGGTGCTCGAGCGCGACTCGGTCGGGGAATTCGAAACCCCAGACCAACATCTCCCGCATGTGCACCTGGAAACCTTCTGGATCGACGATCGACTGCACAGTCGTCCCGTCGAAGTACGCCAGATGCGAGATCTGATCGCGGATCAACCAACCCGCGGCCGGTGTCGGGATTTCCCAGTCCGGTTCGGGAAGCGGATCCACCAGTGCATCGATGTCGGCCGACTCAGCGGCGAGATCCGCGGCGAGGTCGGACATGCGAATCGGCATAGGAAATAGTGATTCACTACCGCCCCGATTGCAAGGCTGCCACGCTGCGGTTCACCGCCGGCGGCGGCGCACCCAGCAGGTCATCCCGGCCAGAGCCGCGGCACCGGGAATCCCGCCCATCGACACCGCACCGAGCAGGTGGCGCCGGCTCTCGGTGAGCTGCAGGCGGCGCAGGTCCGGCCGGTCGCCGCCGACCACGACCAGGTCCTCCTGGCCGGCCAACCAGTTCAGCGCATTGATGAACATGCGCCGGTTGTCCTGCTCCCCGAGCAAGGCGTTGCACGCCCAGTCCGCGTCGGCCACGACCACCAGCCGGGTGCGAGCAATGCTCGGCCCGTTGCCCGACACCCGGGTCTCCCCCGCATCGCGCACCTGCGACTGGTCGGCAGTCGCCGCCAGCACCACGGGTCCACCACGGTCGCCGCGGGTCGGGTCGAAGACCAACCGGGTCCGGTCCGGTTGCAGCCAAGACTTCGGGCTCGACTCGGCCAGCTTGGCCACGGTCAACCCGTCGCGTTCGGTGGCAGCTGTGGTGATGCCACCGGCGCCGACCATCTCCACGCCGGACACCCGCTGCGCCACCGCTGAAACCGTCGGGAAGCTGTTGACCAACAACGTCGTCGGGTCCCCGGCAACGCCGCGGCTCGGATCGACGACCACACCAGGGAGCAACCGCAGCCCGTAGCTGTTCGTGATTGCCGAGAGGTCCGGACCGCCCGGGTCGTCGAAGATCATCATTCGCCCGTTCGCGGCGAGATAGTTGTCGATCAGCTTGACCTCGCGGTCCGCCAGTCCACCGGTCGGCCCCGGCATCAGCAGCGTGGTGCATTCCTTGGGCACCGACTGGGCGACGGTCAGGTCCAACCGCATCGCGGTGATGCCGTTCTCCTTCATCGCCGCGCGCGCTGCCTGGTAACCGCCCGGGGCATCGTCGTCGAGCTCGCGCTCGCCGTGGCCGGCCAAGGCGCACACCATCTGACGGGACCGGCGAGCCAGCCGGGAGACAGCGCTGGTCACGGATTCCTCGGTGAGCGGGGCGAACGTCTCCCGCGTGTCGCGAGCCTCGACCACCACGTCGCCGCTGTCCTTCGCCCCAAGGCGCGCAGCCTCGCCCGGGGTGTTGGACAGATCGATGACGCGGGCGGAGATCTGCCGACTGTGCCCGGTGAACTGGTCCAGCAGCACCCGGGCGTCGCGCGCCTCCGCGGACCCGGAAGGTTCGAACACCGTGATCCGAACCGGCACGGTCAGCGCGTCGAGCACCTCACCGGACGGCTTGGACAACGTGAAACGCCCGGCGGCGGTCAGATCGACGCGAGCGCTCACCGGCACCGGCACCAGGTTCACGCCGAGCGCGACCGCCAACGCGATCGCCGGACCGACCAACCCGCGTATCCGGTCGCTCAGCCGCAGACGACCGATCTGGCGCGAGACCGCGAGGATCAGACACACCGCTGTCGTCGAGGCGAAGTACACGAGATCGGACAGCTGCGGGGCGCCGCGGTAGAAGTCGTCCAGGTGCGGCTGGAACGACAGTCCGTGCAGCGAACCGGTGTTGCCCGCCAACTGCGCGCCGACCAGTAGCGCGAACGACGCCGAACCCGCGGCCACCGCCGTCGGGGTCAGCGTGCTGGCCAGTGTGCCCACGGCGCAGAACAGCGCGATCACGCACAGAGCGCCGGCGTACCCGGACACGATCGGCAGGTAGTCCGGACGACCCCCGAGAGCCAGCAACGCGACGTAGCCGAGCGTCGGCACCATGAGCACGACGAAGAAGCCGACCGCGGACAACCACTTGCCCAGGATCAACCCGCTGGGCGCAACACCTCGACCCAGGATCACGTCCAGGTGCCGGGTCCGCCATTCGTCCGCGATCAGCCGGCTGGTCACCACCGGCACGGTCACCAACAGCACGAAGGCCAGGTTGGGCAGCCAGAATCGCAGGCTGGCCTCGCGGGAACCGTCGGAGACCACGTAGAAGAGGGTTCCGGTGAGCAGCAGGAACGTGACCGCGACGCCGTAGCACCACGGCGTGCTCAAGTAGGAACGGAACTCCCGACGTGCCACCCGCAACGCCCCGGGAGCCGGTCGCCAATGTTCCTGACGGGCCGTCACAACTGCTCACCGGCGACAGCGGTCAGGAACGCCACCTCGAGGTCGTCCGGCACCGGCGCGAGCTCGCACAATCGCCAACCCCGGCCGGCGACCGCTTCCGCGATCAGCGGGGCGACGTCCGCGGAGTCCACGCCGCAGCGATCGTCCTCGACCCGGTGCACGCCGGGGATCTCCTCGAGCACCGCGCGGATCTCCTCCGGCGCTGCACCTTCCACCCGTACCCGCAACCGCAGGGCGTCGCCGTGCACCGGCCGATCCAGGCTGATCCGTCCGGCGTCGAGCACGACAACCCGATGACAGACCGCGGCGACCTCGGCCAGCAGGTGCGACGAGAACACGATCGCGGCCTCGCCGGACAGTTCCTCGATCAGGCGCCGGAAGGCGACCTTCTGCCGCGGGTCCAGGCCTTCGGAGGGTTCGTCGAGCAGCAGCACGTCCGGGTGGTGGACGATCGCCGCGGCCAGCGCAACCCGCTGTCGCTGCCCGCGGGACAGTCGCCCTGCCAACCGCTCCGCCAGGTCCAGCGCCCGGGTGCGGGCCAGTGCCTCTTTCGCGGCCTCGCGACGCTCCCGCCGCGGCACCCCGGACAACCCGGCCAGGTAACTGACGTAGCTCAACGCCGTCTCGTCGGCGTACAGCGGCGGGTCCTCGGGCAGGTAGCCGATGCGTCGCCGCGTGCCCGCATCGAGCGCCGGATCGCGTCCGTCCAGCAGCACCGTGCCGGACCGGCCGGGCAGGATCCCGGCGAGCCGACGCAGCAGAGTGGTCTTGCCGGCGCCGTTCGGGCCGAGCAGACCGAGCACCTCGCCGCGGGCAACGGCGAGATCGACCCCGTCGACCGCCGGCCGCGGCCCGTAACGGATGGTCAGATTCTGGGCCTGCAGCAATGCCGCCTCCACATCGCCGACGCTAAGCCGCGGCGGCCGGGATTACCTACGTAAGCAGTACCGAATCGAATACTGAGCCTGCTCAGACCAGCTCGGCGAGCCGATCGGCCAGCTCACCACGGGAGTTGATGCCGACTTTCGTGTAGACGCTGGCCAGGTGGGTCTCCACCGTGCGGCGGCTGATGCACAGCTGGGCGGCGATCTCCGCGGCGGACAACCGCCGTGCGGCGAGCCGGGCGACCTCCAGTTCGCGGGAGGTGATCGCCCGCGCTCCCAGGGTGGCCTCGGCAGCCCGGCGGCCGGGGCGCCCCAGCCGCTTCAGCCGGGCGAGCGCACGATCGCGCCGCCAGGTCGCGCCCATCCGGTCGTAGCTTTCCGCGGCCCGACTCAGGCGAGCGACCGAAAGCGCCGGGTCGCGGCCCTCGCGAGCCAGTCCGAGCACCAGGTCGGCGCGTGCCCGCAGGGCGGGGTACGGCAAATCGGCCAGCACCTCCACCGCGCTCTCCGCCGCATCGGCGGCGGCACTGGGCTGGCCGGCGGTCAGTGCCGCCCAGGCCCGTGCGGTCGCCGCCGCTCCGGTGAACAGGGGCCGGTGAATGCTCGCGGCGATCAGTTCCAGCGCGGCCGCCGCTTCCCGGGCCGCCTCCACGTCGTCCCGCTCGTGGGCCAGCTCTGCCGCGTCCGCCCACACGAACGCCCCGAAGACCGGCGCATCCGCGTCGACCAGTTCCGCTGCGCCCCGCGCCAGCAGCTGGGCCGCCTCCGCCGTACGCCCGTCGCGCCAGGCCACCAGACCTTCGGCGTGCGCGGCGATTCCGGTCATCATGAACCAGACCCTGGAACCGTAGATCGCCCGCGCGCCCGCCAACGCCTCGTGCGCTTCGCCGAGTTCCCCGACCTCGGCGGCGGACAACGCCTGGCACGTGAGCGCAAGGCCGCGCCGCAGGCCGATCCGGCCCGCGTTGAGCATCACGACCTCGCGCGCGCACTGCAACGAACCTCGGTAGTCGCCGGCCAACCACCGGACCAGCGACTCCACCTCGAGGACATTGCACTCACGCCAACCCGGCGTGGCCTTCGCCGACTCCAGCGCCGCGTACGCCTCGGGCAACCGGCCCTCGAAGCCCAGCGACCAACCCATGGTCATCAGGCCCCAGGTGACCCGGTACGGCTTACCGTGCGCCCGCGCCCGGTCGATGCTGAACTGCAGTACGTCCTCGGCCTCGGCGAACTTGCCCTGGTACAAGGCGGCGCTTCCGCGGACCCCTGCCGCCCACAGCGTGGCCTCGGCGTCGCCGGCCTCCTGCGCCTCGGCGAGCAGTTGCCCGGCGTCGGTGTAGAGCGCCGAGATGTTCCCGGAAAGGCCTCGTGCGTAAGCCAATTCCAACGCCGCGAGTCGGGCCTGTGTCGCCTGTCCCAGCGACTGGTGCAGCGCGACGGCCTCCTGCGCCGCGACCGCTGCCGCCGCCACCTCGCCGGTCCCCCAGGACAGGAAGCTGGTCAACCTGGATTTCACGACCGCCCGCCGTGCCAGATCCGGGCTGTCCGCCAACACGCTGTCGATCTCGCGCAGCGCGGCGACCGCCGCCCGCGCGTCCGCGTCGGCCCGGTGGTCGATGACCCAGTCGGCGCCACCGAACAAGGCATCGGCGACCAGTTCCCAGCGCTTGTCCGCCGCCGGTACGAAGTCGACCAGGATGCTCAGGATGCCCAGGCCCTCCTGGTAGGCACCGCGCTGTTCGGCCTGACGCAACGCCTCGAGCAGCACCGCGATGGCCTCGTCGTCGCCGCGCTCGCCGGACCGCGCGAAATGCCCGGCAGCCTCGCCGAGGCGCCCGGCGACGAGCAGGTGGCGGGCAACCCGACGGTGCACCACGAACCGGCGCGCACCGCCGATCTGTTCGTAGATCGTCTCCTGGATCAGCGGATGGCTGATCTCGTAGGCCGGGACCTGGGCGCGCTCCAACTCGGTCACCAACCGGGAGCGAACCAGTCGGTCGAGCGATGCGGCAACCGCGTCCAGCGAGGAATCGGTGAACCGCACCAGGTCGACCAGTTCCACCGGACCCCCGGCCACCGCGAGGATCTCCAGCACCGCACGGGGCGCGTCCTCGAGGTTCCCGACCCGCACCAGCACCCGCGCGCTCAGTTCCTCGGGCAGATGCCGCAGGCCCGGCGCGCGACGGTCGATCCCCTCGTCGCGGGCGGCGCGCAGTAGGTAGCCGGCGTAGAGCGGATTGCCTCGCGAACGGTCCCAGAGCCAGTCCAGGAACGGTTTCCCGACCGAGGTCCCCATCACGTCCTCGGCCAGTTCGGCCAGGGCAGGGTCGTCGAGCGGACCGATCTCCAACCGGGTCAGCGCGCCCAGATCCTCCAGGTCGAGCACGGCGCGCCACGCGGTGGGCACCTCGGCCATCTCGCCGGGTCGCACCGTTGCCAGCACCAGGATCGGTGCGTCCGCGAAGTGCTCGGCGAGGTAGGGCAGGACGTCCCACGAGGACGGATCGGCCAGGTGCATGTCGTTGAGCACCACGCCGAGCGGGTTGGTCTGCGTCAGATTGGCCAGCAGCCCGCCGAGGCTGCCCAACAGGCGGGGTCTGGGCGGCTCGATCTCCGGGGCCCGGCCCCGCAATGCCGCGACGCTTCGCAACAGGCAGGCAAGATCGTCGAGATACCCGTCGCACAGCGCCGAGATGTCGTCGCGGTGGAACGAGCGGAGGTGTCGTTCCAGGGCGTCGACCCACAACCCGAACGACGCGGTGGCCCCCAGCCTGCGGGCCCGGGCCTCGAGTGTGGTGATCGGGCCGGACATCCGGGCGAGCGCCTCGTCCGCCAGTCGTGTCTTACCGACGCCCGGCTCGCCGATCAGGAGGACGACGCGGAAGGCGCCGGACGAAGCCCGGCGCCATTCCTCGTGGAGGTCAGCCAGTTCGCGGTGTCGCCCGACGAACCTCTGTGCCTCGGGCATCGGCTCCTCCCCGGAGGGTCGTCACGATCGAGATCGCATTCGCCGTACCGAGAGCCGACGGCGCACGAGCCGCAGCCGGAGAAGTGCCAAGAACGCCAAACAGATCAGCGCCGCGCCGAAAGCCAAATAGCCGTGGCGGAGGTCAGTCGCAACCTGCGGTGTCATCTCGCGGTTCCCGCTGCCGGGAACCAGGGTCGGCCCAGTGTGCACCCCATCCAGGGGTGCCGTCCATGCAGCATTCTGCAAACGGTTCAAGGTTCGGGTCGAAACCCCGGACGGAGGGGCCACCGGCGGGGCGCCGAAGCCGGCGTCCGAGGCGTGGCCGAGCAGCCGCACCTCGGCGCCACCGAACTGGAAGCCGCCGCCGGCGAAGCCCTGCGGGTTGTTCGCGCCGAGGTCGTCGTTGCGATACACCATCCGCATCCCGGCAGTGACCGCCTGGAAGGTGCCGTCCTTCTGCGTCTGTACCACCGCCGGCACCAAGGCCACGCCTTTGTAACCGGAAGCGGCAAACGCATCGTTCACCTGTTGCTGCGCTCCCGGGGTCGGCGCGCCGGCGACCACGACGCCTTGATCGGTGATCTGCACCGGGGTGCCGTTCACGGTGGCCCCGGTGACCACTGTGTTCGCGATCCCCTTCGCCTTGTCCTTCGGCGTGATCAGCCCGGTAGCCGTGGACGTCAGGTTGTCGATGCGCAGCGGCCCGATGGTGATGCCGTGCAGCACGGACGTGGAGGTGGCCCGCACGCCACCCTCGGCGGGTTCGGTGTGCGACGTGATGTGCGCCCACTCGAGGATGAACTGTCCTGCCGCGTTGTAGTTCGTGATCGCGGCCTCGGCGATGGAGGACGGGGTCGAGGTTGCCTTGGCGTGGAATCGCCCGTCGGCGGCCTGGCCGCCCGCCGAGCTGATCGGGCCCGCGAAAGTGGCCTCGCCGGGCGACGCGGGGAAGTAGCCCGCGGCCTCTCCCGGCGGCGGATCTGGCAGCTTGCCGGGCTTGCCCGGCTGGCCGCCGCCGAGGAAGTCGTAGACGTAGGTGCCGCCTTGGCCGCGTTGGAAGAACGCCGCGATCGCCTGCGAGCCGGCCGGCGGGCCGTTGAGTTGCGCATTGGCCCCGACGAGTCGGCTCTCCTCGTCACCGACCGCGTAGAGGTACCCGGTCGCCACCTGACCCTGGGCATAGGAGTCCACCGCGGTGAACCCGGGGAACGGGACGGGTTCGTCCGCCGCCGCCGGGGACGCCTGCGCCGCGATCAGCGCGGCGCACATCGCCGGCAGCGCGAACTTCAGAAAACGCACGTGGCTCACCTCCTATCGGCCGTGGGTGACGAGACGTCAGTTCTTCTGGCCGGGGGGAATGTCGCTCAATGGCCCGGTCAGGTACCGCCAGACCAGCTGGTTGCCCTCCTTCTTGAGCTGCACCAGGTAGGTCGTCGAGTTCGACCGGTGGTGCCCCGGGCTGAACGACAGCTTCGGGCCCAGCCCGGTGTCCCAGTTGCTGAGCTGGTCGAGCTCGTCCTTGATGCCCTGCCGGGTCACGTTGAGCCCGAGCTTCTTCAGCGCGTTGCCCAACAGGACCGAGCCGACGTACGCGGCCTTGGTCCAGTTGGAGTGGTCGATGCGCGGGTAGTACTTCTCGACCGTGTCCTTGTAAGCGCTGAAGCCCGCGGCGTGCGCCGCCGGTCCCAGCGGGTCGTCGGGGATCCAGTCGATGGTGGCGATCGTGCCCTCGGCGGTCGGACCGGTGAACTTCGGCGTCGTCTGGAAGTACAGCGCGGCAGATCCGGAGTACCCGAACTTCGGCTTGTAGGCCTGCGCCGCCGCCTCGCGGACCATGCGGGCGAAGATGCCGGGGTCGACCATCGCCGTGATCGCGTCGACGTTCTTCGTGCGGCACTGGGCGATGAAGGTGGTGGTGCCGGGGTCATCGAAGTTGGCGGCCTGGGTAGCCAGCACCTTGCCGCCGAGCGCCTCGAAAACCCTGGTGTAGGCGGCCTTGTAGGCCTCACCGGTGGTGTTGTTGAAGTGGATGATGCCGACGGTCCGGACGCCCTGCACCTTGTACTGGTACTCGGCCAGATGCTCGCCCTCGAGTTCGCCGGAGGCACCGACCGGGAAGCTCCAGGCGCCCGCGTACTGCGCTTCGCCCCATCCGTCGCTGCCGACGTTGGGCACCTTCTGCGCGTCCAGGTACGGGGTGATCGCGTCGTTGGTGGGCACCGACTGGCTGCAGGCGAAGGCGAAGACCTTCTCGCGCTCGACCAGGTCGCGCACCGCGTTGCTGCCCTTGGTGGCGTCCCAGCCGTCGTCGCGGACCTGCACGTCGAGCTTGCGGCCGTTGATGCCGCCGCTGTCGTTGATGGCCTGCAGCCCGGCCCGGCAGGCGTAGGACAGGTTCTCCCCGAACGAGCCGACCGGTCCGGAGTAGATGCCGATATGGCCGAGCTTGATCGAGTTCGCGGTCACGCCGGTGTCGGTGGCGGTGGCCTTGCCGCCCGCCGGCGCGGCCGGTGCGGCGGGCTTGGCCGCGCCACCGGCCTTCGCCGGTGTCTTGCCGACGGCCGCAGCAGCGGCCGTGCCCGCGCCCGCGCCGGCCTTCCCGGTGTCGGTCTTGGTGGTGTCGGTCTTGGGGGTGGTCGCCTTCCCTGTCTGGGGCGAGGTCGCCCCAGCCGCGGCGGTCGTCGTCTTCGCGGCCGCCGAGGTGTCGGTGCTGCCGGCGGCGGCCGGGGAGTCCGCAGCGGGTGCCGCCGGTGCCGCCGCGGCAGGCTGGGCCACGCTGGAGTTGCCTTGCGCCGCCGGTTGGTTCGCCTGCTCGATCGCGGCGCGCTGCGAGGCGCTGCCGCCGCAACCGGTGAGGATCAGTGCGGAGGCCGACGCGGTGGCAATCAGGGGAATGGAGCGATACACAACGACTCCTCAAGCGGGACTCGGTACGGCAGATGCATCCAGGTGGATCCTGCGCAGTGCGCAGTACCGGCGTCTTGCGTAGGAGATACCGATCCGGCTACGTAATCCAGCGCCGGCCGACCTCGGTGCGTAGTCGAATCCGTAGGTCCTACGCAAGACGGCAGCCGCGCGCGGTCCCTAGCGTCACGCGGCATGGGCAGGCTGCTCCAAACCTTGATCATCGGCGTGGACACCGGCGCGTTCTACTCACTGATCGCGTTGGGAATGGTCCTCGTCTACCGGACCACCGGCGTGCTGAACATCGCGCACGGCGGCGTCGGCGTCCTGGTCGGGTTCGTGGCCTGGGACCTGATCACGCTGCGGCACTGGCCCTACTACCTCGGGGTCTCCGTCGGCATCCTGGCCGCCGTCGTGCTCGGCCTGGCCTTCGAACGCCTGGTGATCCGTCATCTGCCCGGCCGGCCCGACCTGCAGACCGTGTCCACCCTCGCGCTGTTCCTGCTCACCCAGAGCACGGTGTTCCTCGTCCCGTGGTGGGGCAACACCTGGGGAGAGCTGTTCCCGTCGCCGCTGCTCGGTCACGGCGTGCGCATCCCGGTGGCCGACTACTCGATCAGCTGGGACCAGATCGTGCTGCTGATCGTCGGGGTGATCGTGTTCGCGGCCCTGTGGTTCCTGCTGCGGCGCACTCGACTGGGCATGGCGATGCGAGCCGTCTCGGACGACTCCACCGCGGCACGGATCATGGGCGTGCCACCGAACCGGGTCTCCGCCACGGTCTGGGGACTTTCCTTCGGGCTGTCCGGGCTGACCACGATGCTGCTGGCGCCGATCCTGTTCCTGGACAACACCTCGCTGACCGGGCTGACGCTGAAGGCGTTGACGGTCAGCTTCATCGGCGGCCTGGTCTCGTTGCCGCTGACCGTGCTCGGGGCGATGCTGCTGGGCGGTCTGGAGGCCTACTCGCAGGTCTACGCGCCCGGCGTGAAGGGTCTCGCTGACGCCTGGCCGTTCATCCTGTTGGTGGTCGTGTTGTTCCTGCGCTTCGTGCGCGGCCGCGGCGTCTACGCCGACAACTCGCTGGCCCGCGCATGAGTCTGACCGAGGTGCGAGCCGAACCTGCGGCCGCGGTGGATGCCGGCGGCCTCGGCGCGCTGCTGCCGTTGCCCGGGCGCCTGCGCCCGCGGGCATTGATCGCCCGGATCATCGGGTTCACGGTGCTCGGCGTCGGCGCCTTCACCCTGCCTGGGCTGTTGTCCTGGGCCGGGCCGACCTACGCCCTGGCCGTCGGCGCGGTCGTGGCACTCGCGGTGCTGTCGGTCTCGGTGCTCGGGTGGAGCGGCGAGATCAGCCTGGCCACGTTGGCCCAGATGGGCATGGGCGTGGTCGTCCTGAACTTCCTGCAGGAACGGGGGGTCGCCTTCGCCGCGATCGTGCCGATCGCGATGGTCGCCTCGATCCCGGTGTCCTTGATTCTCGGCGTGTTCGCACTGCGGCTGCGCGGGGTGTACTTCGCGATCGCGACATTGGCCTTCGCCACCCTGGCCCAGAAGTCCTTCTTCCAGTCCTATCTCGGCAGCGAGGGCGGATTCGAGAAGCCGCTGCAGAGACCGTCGTACCTGACCACCGACAAGCACGTGTACTACCTGGAGATCGCGACGCTCGCCGTCGTGGCCGTCATCTGCTACCTGATCCTGCGCTCGCCGATCGGCACCCGACTGGCAGCCCTGCGGGATTCCGAGATGGCCTTCGCGGTGCTCGGCCACTCGCCCGCACGCTACAAACTGTTCACGGTGTGCCTGTCCGGCGCGATTGCCACCTTGGCCGGCACGTACTACGGGATCCTGCAACAGGTGGTGGCGGCGAACTACTTCAACCCGTCGTTGGCCATCGCCTACTTCGCCTACGCCGTCGTGGGCGGGCTCGGCTCGATCGGCGGGGCAATCGGTGCCGGGCTGGTTTTCGGTTCCACGCCGCGCTATCTGGAGACGCTCTCGCAGGGAAAGCTCGCCGGCTACGACCTGTTCGTTGCGGCCGCTATCGCCATGGTGTTCATCCTCTGGGTGCCCGGCGGCATCGCGGCGCTGGGCCGACGGGTCTGGACGATGATCGAAGGCCGGCCGCGATGAGCCAGGTCGTCAACTACCGCACCGCGCGCTCGGGGCGCGCGGCCGAAGTGCAACCGGACCCCGCGAAGCTGGCGCGGTTCGCGCCGTTGCGTGCTCGCCTGGGCGCCCGGCTCGCCACGAACGCGACGCCGGTGCAGACGACCGAGCGACCGGTGGTGCTCGCCGTGTCCGGCCTGTCCATCCGATTCGGCGGCCTGCAGGCGCTCGACGACGTCGCATTGGTCGCACGGGCCGGTGAGGTGACCGGCGTGATCGGGCCGAACGGGGCCGGCAAGACCACGTTCTTCAACTGCGTCTCCGGCCTGTATCCGCCCGACACCGGTGAGATCACCTTCGAGGGCCACCCCTTGCGCGGTTCGGTGGTCTCCCGTGGCCGCCGTGGCCTGGGCCGCACCTTCCAGGCCCCGCGCCTGTTCTCCAGCCTCTCGGTACTGGCCAACCTCGAACTGGGCTGCGCCGTCGCGGACAGCGCCGGCCGGTCGTACACGTTCGACCCGGCACTGGCCCGGCTGAACCGCGCGGAGCGGGCCGAACGGATCGCCCGCCTCGTCGGTTTCCGCGGCAACATGGCCACCCCTGCCTCGGGCCTGGCATTCGGCGATCTGCGGGTGATCGAGTTCGCCCGAGCGTTGTGCGGCGCTCCGCGTCTGCTCATGCTCGACGAACCAGCCTCCGGGCTCGACGTCGAACAGGCCGACGACCTCGTCGCCCTGTTGCGTCGACTGGCCGACCTGGGCCTCGCGGTGCTGCTCATCGAGCACGACATGGCCGTGGTGATGGGTGTCTGCGACGTCATCACCGTGCTGAACTTCGGGACCGTGCTGGCCTCCGGGACGCCGGCCGAGGTGCAGTCCGACGAGAACGTGATCGAGGCGTACCTGGGGCGGGCCACATGAGCTTGCAGGTAAGCGGATTGCGCGTCTCCTACGGCGCGATCAAGGTGCTCGACGGGCTGGACCTGAGCGTCGGCGACGGCGAGATCGTCGCGATGATCGGGCCCAACGGCGCGGGCAAGACGACCACGTTGAACAGCATCGCCGGACTGGTGCCCCGGTCCGGAGAGGTGCTGCTCGACAACACACCATTGCCCCCGGACCCCGAACAGGTCGTCCGCCGCGGCCTCGCCCTGGTGCCGCAGGGCCGACGGATCTTTCCGACGATGACCGTCGAGGAGAACCTGTTCATGGGCACCTACGCGCGCGGGGGCACCTGGAAGGACGCACCGCGCCGGTTCGCTCCGATCTACGAGGTGTTCCCGCGGCTGGCCGAGCGACGCCGACAGGTCGCCGCGAGCCTGTCCGGGGGCGAGCAGCAGATGTTGGTGATCGGCCGAGCCTTGCTCTCCGAGCCGGACATCATGCTCATCGACGAGTTGTCGCTGGGACTGGCGCCGAAGATGGTGCTCACCTTGATCGACACCATCCGCACGATCAACGCCGAACGCGGAACCGCCTTCCTGCTCGTCGAACAGGCGGCGACCGCGGCATTGTCCGTCGCGTCCTCGGCCTACCTGCTACGTAAGGGTGAAGTCGTCTACGCGGGGCCCGCCGAGCGACTGCGGGCCGATACCGAACTGCTGCACGAGGCATACCTGGGCCGGCGTCAGAACACTGCCGCCGCGGCCAGGTGAACCACCCGACCCAAGACCATGACCGGACACAGAAGGGCTCGGACCATGGATCGGATCCGACGAGAGCACGGCCGGGCCATCCTCGGCGCGGGGTTCCTGATCGCTGCCGTGGTCGTCCTGATCGTGGGCTACTCCAGCATCCGCGACGAGATCTACGTCGCGATCCAACTTCCCGACGTGCTGTGGAGCGGTGTCGGCGCGGTGCTGCTGGCGGTGGTCGGGGTTGCCTTGTTCCGCTCGGACGACGAGCGGACGATCCTGCGTCGGCTGGAGGAGTTGGAAGGCACGAACTCCGAACTTGCCGAGCGCGTCGGGTATCTGACGCAGCTTCTGGAACTTGCCATCCTGCCCGACACCGACGACGTCCCGGCCCCCGCCGCCACACCGGCCGACGCCGCCGCGGATTCGTTGCCGGCCCCGGCGCACTGACATGCTCCAGACCGTCGCGCTCGGGGTAACCGTCGAGGCGCCCTTGACCGAGTTGGTCGTCTGGTGTCGATCGGCGGAATCCCGCCGGTGCTTCCCCGGCGTCGACAACGTCCGAGGCGACGGCACCGGCCTCTACTTCAACGTCAGCGTGCAGGCACCCGGCGCGGCTCCGGCGCTGGTGACCGTCGACGAGTACCTCAAGGGGCACGGCCGGGAGCCGGGCGGGCTCTGGTTCGAGACCTCGCAGGTGTGGACCTGGCCGAATCGGCAGGCCGCGATTTCCTGGCACCGTTACCAATTCCGGGCGCAGGGCTCACGCACGGCACTGGATTTCACGTGGCGCTACCTGTTGCCGGGGCTGGCCGGCGCGCAGGTGGTCAACGCGATGCGCTTCGACCGCTCGATCGAGCGAGCGGCCGAGATCTACCTGGACCGCCTGGCGCGTCGCGTCGAGGAGCGCTGCGCCGCCGTGGCCTGACCGGCTCTGGCGAGAGGAGAGGTGATGGACCCGCCCAACGGATGCATCCTCAGCCGGATCGTCCGCACGCAAGCGAAGCTCGACCCCGACCGGCTCGTGCTGGTCTTCGAGAACAGCTCATTGCCCACCGAGCACGTGACCGCGGGCCAACTCGCGACGCGCGGCAACCAGGTGGCCTCGGTGCTGGCCGGAGCCGGCCTGCGTCGTGGCGACCCGGTTGCCGTGATGATGCGGAACAACCCGGAGTTCGTGTACACGCTGATCGCGAACGCGCAACTCGCCCTGCCGACGGTTCCCGTCGACCCGCGGGCCCGGGGCGACAAGCTCGCGTACTTCCTGGGTTTCGCCGAATGTGCCGCCCTGGTGACCGCCGATTACGTGCTGGCCGACGAGGAAGTCGCCGCGGTCGTCGCGGCCGGCGGGGTGCGAACCTTCGTCGTCTCGACGCCGGAGGGTCGCGCGCTCGGGCTGGAGCCACCGCCCGGCCACTTGCTCAACGAGGTTCTCGAGGGCCCCGAGGTTCCCGATCTGGGCGAACACGTGGACGATCCGGCCACCCCGTGGCTGCTCTCCTACACCTCCGGTGTCGGCTACCCGCAGGCCGTCGAGATCGACCACGACCGGCTGACGTTCCACCTGCAACTGCCGCACTTCTGGGACTACCGCCGCGACGACGTGGCCTACACCGGGCAACTGCTGGCCCAGGAAAAGACTTTGCTCAGCACGTTGCTGCCCGCGGTGTCGGGTCGGATCGACCACGCCGTCCTGTCGCGGTCGTTCGCCCAGAACCGCCTGTGGGACGTGTGCATCGAGCACGGCGCGACGATCTGGTCGAGCGTGGGCGGCATGGCCACAGCTGTCTACAGCGAGCCGAGTTCCGACCTCGACCGCGCCCACCGGGTCCGGCAGGTGATCTCGACCGGGATGCCACGTGAGATCTGGCGGGCCTTCGAGGAACGTTTCGGCGTCAAGGTCCTGGAGTGGTACGGGTCCATGGAGGGCGGGTTCGCCTGCAATCCGGTGGGCGTCGGGCCGATCGGCTCCTTCGGCAAGCCTCCCCCGGATCTGGTCGAGATGGAGGTCGTCGACGACCAGTCGCGTCCGGTCCCGCCCGGCCGCATCGGTGAACTGATCACCCGACCGGCCGGCGCGCCCGCTCGGCTGCGTTACTGCAAGAACCCGACGACGTCCCAGACCGTGGTTCGCAACGGTTGGCTGCACACCGGGGACATGGTGACCCGCGATGTGAACGGCTGGCTGTACCTCGCCCACCTTCGGGAGGACAGCGGCCTTCGCAAGGCCGGCGAGTTCATCTCCGAGAGCTTCATCCGGAAGGCGCTCGTCGAGGACCCCGACGTTCTCGACGTGCACATCTACGGAATGCCCGCCCGCAGCGGGATCCCCGGCGAGACCGACATCGTGGCCGCGGTGGTGCTCCGCGACCCGGCGGAGTTCGACGTCTCCGCACTGTTCGCCCGGTGCGCCGCGCGGCTCGAGCAGTCGCACGTCCCGGACTTCATCCAGGTCGTGGACGATCTTCCACCAACCCGGGTCGCGGACGGGCCGGGCGCGCGTTTCCTCGCCGCCAAGTTGCAGCGGTCGGCGGCGAACGCCTTCGCCCGTCCCGTCGTGCCCGTCTGACGAACCGTCAGACTCGCGTCGCGCGGGCCGGCGGTGCACGTCAGTAGGACCGCGGGAGCCCGAGATCGTGCTGCGCGACGAAGTTGAGGATCATCTCCCGGCTCACTGGTGCGGTCCGCAGCAGCCTGGCCATGCCCCAGTAGGGCAACAGTCCGTACTCGGTCGACAGGCCGTTGCCGCCGTGCGTCTGAATAGCCGCATCCACCGCGTCGAGCGCCGCCTCGGCGGCGGCGTACTTGGCCATGTTGGACTCCGAGCCGGCGGGCAGGCCGCAGTCGTGCAACCAGGCTGCCTTGTAGGTCATCAGCGCCGCGAGTTCGGTCTCGATGCGGGCCTTGGCCAACGGGTGGGAGACCGCCTGATGGGTCGCGATCGGCACGTCCCACACCACCCGGGACCGGGCGTATTCGGCGGCCTGCCCAAGCACGTGGCGGGCCACCCCCACGCACACCGCCGCGCCGGTGATGCGTTCCGGGTTCAGACCGTGGAACACCTGCTGGAACCCGCGGCCGACGTCCCCGACCACAGCCGAGGCGGGCACCCGGACGTCGTCGAAGAACAGCGTGAACTGACGCTCCGGCAGTTTCAGCGCCACCGGCAACGGGGTCCGCACCAGCCCCGGTGCGTCGGTGGGGACCAGGAACAGGGTCAGCTCGGCACGACCGGTCTGCTCGTCGCGGCCGGTCGCGGTCACCACCAGGATCGCCTCGGCGTTGTCGACCCCGGAGATGTAGTACTTGGTGCCGTTGATGACGTAGTCGTCGCCGTCGCGCACGGCCCTGGTGGACAGGCGATGGGTGTTGGAACCCGCGTCGGGCTCGGTGATCGCGAAGACGATCTTGCTGCTGCCGTCGGCGATCCGCGGCAGCCATTGCTCGCGCTGTTCCGCCGAGCCGAACCTTGCGATCACCTCTCCGGAGATGGCCACAGCCACCAACAGCAGCAACAACGGGCAGCCGCCGGCCGCGGACTCCTCGATCACCATCGCCAGTTCGACCAGACCCGCCCCGCCACCGCCGTACTCGGCGGGCAGGTTCACCCCGAGATAGCCGGCCTGCCCCATCGCGGTCCACAGCTCGTCGCAGGTCAGACCGGCCTCGACCTGCGATACGTAGTACTGCGGGCCGAACTTTGCGGTGATGGACCGAACCGCCTCACGCAGGGCGCGGTGTTCGTCGGTCTCCTGGAAGTCCATCGCGCGGTCCTCCGATGCTCGGCTCGCTGCAGCGCCGCAGCGGGGAAGCAGCCCACCCTCGCGAGTTAGTACATCATCGTTCACTAAAGATGACGCCGGCAAGACCGCCGGCACTCGCGGTCCCGGCCGACATCTGCTCCAATGATCACCCCGAGCGGGCGCTCAGTGATCGGAATGGAGGGCTGCCCGTGCTCAAGCTGCGGGACAGGCAGGAAGCCCCGATGCGCGCCGGACGGCCGCCGGCCGCCGCGCGCGGCAGGGCGGCTTCCCGGCTGCGGGAGAGCTTCCACTTCGCCCTCGTCGGCGTGCTGGCCAACAAGATGCGCTCGGTGCTCACGATGGTGGGAATCGTGATCGGCGTGGCTTCGGTCATCTCCCTGGTGGCCGTCGGCACCGGGTCCAACCGTGCCGTGCAGGCCTCCATCGACCGGCTGGGCTCCAACAGCCTGCGGGTGCTGCCCACCGCCACGGTCGCAGGTAGCACCGGCAGCGGGATCCTGGCCCAGATCAAGCGGCAGCTCGGACTGAAGCCGGGCCAGGAGAACAACACCCACGATCACAAGTCGACCTTGACGATGGCCGACGCCGCCGCCTTGCTGAACAACCCGTCGGCGCCCGACGTCACCCAGGTCTCGCCGACCCAGGTGGTGTTCTCGGCCGTGGCCCAGTACGGCTCGTCGTCGCACACCACGCAGTACCTGCTCGGCGAGGCCCCGAACTACCTGGAGATCGACAACGACACCCTGCTCGCCGGGCGGGACTTCACCGCCGAGGAGTACGCCGGCCACCGGCGCCTGGCGATCCTCGGCACCAGCGTCGCCGCCGACCTGACCGACGGACCACCGCAGGACCTGGTCGGCGAACAGGTCCGCCTGAACGGTCAGCCGTTCGAGGTGATCGGCATCCTCGGCGCCAAGGGATATTCGGGGCAGCAGGATCTCGACGACAAGATCGTCGCCACCGGTACCTCTGTCTCCGACGCCCTCTACGGTTACGCCCCGCCCGGCCAGGGGCCGCTGTCCGCGCTGGCCGTGGAAGCCGGCTCGCGCGACACCGTGGCCAAGGCCCAGGCCGAGGTGCAGGCGGTGCTGGCCCAGCGACACCCGATCGGGCCCAACGGGCCCGACTTCGTGGTGTTCAACTTCTCCTCGGTGCTGGCCGCCGGCTCCGAGGCCAACCACACGCTGACGATCCTGCTCGGCGCCGTCGCCGGGATCAGCCTGCTGGTGGGCGGGATCGGGGTCATGAACATCATGTTGGTCTCGGTCACCGAACGCACCCGCGAGATCGGCATCCGCAAGGCCATCGGCGGGTCCCGCCGCGACATCATCGGCCAGTTCCTGTCCGAGGCGGTGATTCTGTCGATGTTCGGCGGCGTCATCGGCATCTCCCTCGGGTTGGTCGCAACGCGGTTCGACATAGCCGGGGTGCACCCCGTAGTGGCGCTCTGGTCGATCTGGATGGCGCTGGCCGTCTCGCTGTTCACGGGCCTGTTCTTCGGCTTCTACCCCGCCTCCCGCGCCGCTGCCCTGGCTCCCATTGATGCCCTCCGATATGAATGAGCGACGAGCAAATCCGTCGTCGCGAGGAGGTCAGCGATGGGCCTGGACCATGATGCGGCGCGCAACCTGATCCAACGCGTCAACGTCGGGGACATGCTGACCCGGGTGGCGTTCGCCCGCCCGGACTCGCCGGCCCTGGTCGACGGCGCGCGCCGGTGGACCTACGGACAGTTCGACGCCTGGGTGAACCGGCTCGCCCACGGGCTGGCCGCGCGCGGTTGGTCGACCGGTGACGTGCTGGGGTTGGCCTCGGGCAACAGCGCCGAATTCCTCGCGGTGTACTACGCGTGCGCCAAGCTCGGCCTGGTCGCCGTGCCGATCAACCTGGCCTGGCGCAGCGCCGAGATCGCCTACGTCCTCGGCCATTCCCGGGCGCGCGGGTTGGTCGTCCAGACGCAGTTGCGGGAGGCCGTCGCGCCGGCCTTGGCACAGCTGCCGACCTCGCTCGAAGTGATCGTCGCCCCCGGACCCGACGGCAGCCGGGCCGACGGTGCGGACCCTGCCCTCGAGGAGATCCTGGTCGAGCGTGACGACCCGCCGGTGTTCCACATCGAGGACCGGGCTCCGCTGAGCTACCTGTACACCTCGGGCACCACGTCGTCCCCGAAAGGCGTGGTGGGCACCCATCTGAACATCTACCTGGAGTCGGTCTCGGCCGCGTTGGACTCCGGATGGAGTGCGGGCGATCGGTTCCTGGCAGTGATGCCGATGTTCCACACCGCGCAACTCAACGCCTTCTGCACCCCGGCGGTCGCCGTCGGCGGCCAGATCGTGATCCACCGCGGGTTCGACCCGGCCGGTTTCCTCGACACCGTGGAGGCGGAGCGGATCACGCAGGTTTTCGCGTTGCCGATGATGTTCCGAGCGGCCCTGGAGCACGACTCGTTCGGTGGCCGGGACCTGTCCAGCCTGCGCCGCGCGGTCTACGCGATGGCCCCGATGCCGCAGGCGCAGATCAAGGCCTGCCTGGACGGGTTCGGCTGCGAGTTCGCGTTGCTGTTCGGGCAGACAGAGATGAGCCCGATCACCACGCTGTTCCGCCCGGAGCACCAACTCAGCCACATCGGTGCGGTCGGGACCCCACTGACCGGGGTGCAGGTCGGGATCATGGACGAGTCCGGACGACTGCTGCCCCGCGGCGGGACCGGTGAAATCGTCTACCGCGGACCGTCCACCATGGCCGGCTACCTGCACGACGAGACGGCCACGGCTGCGGCCTTCGAGCACGGCTGGTTCCACTCCGGCGATGTCGGGCGCCTGGGCGAGGACGGGGTGCTCTGGTTCGTCGACCGCTACAAGGACGTCATCAAGACCGGTGGGGAGAACGTGGCCTCGTTGGAGGTCGAACGTGCGGTCTACGACACCGAACCGGCGGTGGCCGAGGTGGTGGTCGTCGGACTGCCGCACGAGCGCTGGACCGAGGCCATCACCGCAGTCGTCGTGCCGAAGCCCGGGGCCCGGATCGACCCCGAGGCGTTGCGCGCGGCGCTACGCGACCGACTCGACGGCTACAAGGTGCCGAAGGCCGTGATCGTGGTCGACGCACTGCCACGCACGTCGACCGGGAAGATCCGTAAGAACGTCGTACGCGAGACCCACGCCGGCCACTTCAGCTGACAGGATCGCGCCATGCGAGTGGACACCGGGCTGACCGCGGCGCTCGCCGACGCCGGTGCCGCCGCCGCTCGCGCGGAGGCCGACGGGTTCGAAGGCGTCTGGGGTTACGAGACCAACAACGATCCGTTCCTGCCGCTGGCGTTCGCGGCGCAGGCCACCTCGACCGTCGAACTCGGGACGGGCATCGCCCTCGCGTTCGCGCGCTCGCCGATGACCACCGCGTACAGCGCGTGGGACCTGCAGCGCCTGTCGAACGGCCGGTTCATCCTCGGCCTGGGCTCGCAGATCAAGCCGCACATCGAGCGCCGGTTCTCCATGCCGTGGTCGCGGCCGGCGGCGCGGATGCGGGAGTACGTCGCGGCGCTGCGCGCGATCTGGACCTGCTGGCAGGACGGAACCAAGCTCGACTTCGCCGGCGAGTTCTACACGCACAACCTCATGCCGCCGCACTTCAACCCCGGGCCGATCCCGAGCGGTGCTCCCCCGGTGTTCCTCGCCGCGGTGGGCGACGCGATGACCCGCACGGCCGCCGAGGTGGCCGACGGCATCCTGCTGCACCGCTTCACGACCGTGGCGTACCTGGCGAAGGTGACGCTGCCGGCGCTGGAGGCCGGACGACCGAACCGCGACCCGAACCTCGCGCCGATCCAGATCGCGCTGCCGGCCTTCGTCGTGGTGGGCGACACCGAGGAGCAGATCGCCGCAGGCATGGCCGCGACGCGCCGCCAGATCGCCTTCTACGGATCGACACCGGCCTACCGGCCGGTGCTCGATCAGCACGGCTGGGGCGAGCTGCAACCCGAACTCCAGCAGCTGACCCGCGAGGACCGTTGGGCGCAGATGGACGCCCTCATCACCGACGAGATCGTCGCTGAGTTCGCCCCGATCGGCACTCCGGAGGATGCCGGCGCCGAACTGCGCCGCCGGTTCGCCGGCATGGTCGAGCGACTCTCCCTCGCGCCACCCGGCCCAGTCGACCCGGACCTCCTGGCCCGCCTCGCGGCCGCTGTCCGGCGGGAGGGTTAGCCGGCCGCGGGGTCAGAAGGGTGGCCTCTCGGGGAGGGCCGGTGGCCGGGGGTTCGGGATTCGTTCGACGGGTGGGTCGATGCCGTCGGGGTCGGGGGGCCGGGTTCGGTAGGTCCGCCCGGAGGGTGTGGTCAGGGTCAGGGCTCCGTCGGGGTCCTGGGTGGCTGACCAGCCGGGTAGGTGCTTGAGGCGGTGGTGTTTGGGGCAGCGCAGGGCCAGGTTCTTGGTCAGGGTCGGTCCGTCGGTGGTGTGGGCGATGGTGTGGTCGTGCTCGGTGCGGGTGGCCCGGCAGCCGGGGTGCACGCAGTGCTGGTCGCGGGCCTTGACGTAGCGGGCTTGGGCCGCGGTGGGCAGCCGGCGGGTGGGGTCGGCGTTCAGGTCGGGGTCGGTGGAGATGATCTGGATCTGGTAGCTGATCCGCGGGGCCATGTCGGCGGGAAAGCAGATCAGGTCGACCAGCGCGTCGGCACGGGCCGCGTCGATGCCGCGGTCATCCCCTGGGGTGATGGCTTGGTGGGCGGTGGCATCGATGACCGCGAAGGCGGCCTGTGCGACCGGGGTGGGCAGGATGGCCTCCAGGGCGGACATCCCATCGCCGATCTCCCACATCTTCACCGAGCGTTGCGCTACGGCCGCGGCGCGGCGTTTGGCGACCGCGTCCGCGTCGAGGCGGGCCACGGCGCGGCGGGTGGCCCGGCGCAGGTTCGCCGGGGTCAGCCCCTCGGCCTTGCCCAGCGCTGCCGCCTCGACCTGCGCGAGCAGTTCGGCGTCGAGCTCGGCGGTCTCCTCCAGGATCACCCGGGCCTTGGCCAGAGTGATCCACCCGGCGCACAGGGCGTCCACGGTGCCCGGCAGGCGGCGCCGCAGCTCCACCGCGACATGGACCCGGTGATCACTGGTCCGATCAGCCAGGCCCAACTCCAGGGCGACCTCGGCGTAGGCCGAACGCTCGGCG
>DATASX010000001.1 GCA_036269075.1 Sporichthyaceae bacterium | reverse complement strand
GGGACTATCCGTTATCCGAGGGTGGCGTAACCATGTCGAGAAGATCATCGGTAAGCCGTATGCGGGAAAACCGCACGTACGGATTGAAAGGGGGATGGGGAACCGGGTCCTTCGGGACACCGCGCCCCTGACTACCAATGGGGCAACTTGGCGAGATGTTTCCCGGTCAGAAGTTGGCCAAGCAGACGCCGGAGGAGGCGGGCACCGGTCAGGGTTTCCCGCCCGGCCCGCTCGACCTGGACGGCGGCGTCGTCCAGGTCCGGCGCAAGGCCGCCGAACCGGTGGATGCAGACGAGCCTGCCGAGGACTGACCGGTCGCAGCGGCCCGGCCGAAAACCCGGACGGGCCCTGCCGCACCGTGGCAGGGTGCTGGGATATGTCCTCGATTTCCTTGCCGGACCAACTGTTTCGCACCGGGCGCTTCACGTTCGGCGACCCCAACCAGTTCGCCGTCGCGCTGCGCGGCAGGGCCGTACTGTTCCTGCGCAGCGGGGCCGGCGACGATCCGGTGCACTGCCTGTGGCTGGTGGATCTGGATACCGGCACCGAACGGCTGCTCGTCGATCCGGCCGCGCTCGGCGGTGATCGTGCGGTCGGTCCTGGGATCGGCGGCTATGCCGTGGACAAGGCCGGTGAACTCGCCGCGTTCCTGGTGGCGGGCGAGCTGTGGACCGTGCGGGTCGCGGACGGCCGGACACGGCGTATGCCGGTCCAGGGGCCGGTGACCGATCCGCGTCCCGACCCGGCCGGTCGGCGGATCGCCTACGTGTCCGAGGGCGCCGTGCGGATGCTCGACGCGGACGGCACCGGGGACCGGGCGCTCGCCGCGCCGGACGGACCGGAGGTCACCTTCGGGATCGGCGAGCACACCGACACCACCTCGGTCGATGGTCCGCGTGGGTACTGGTGGGCGCCGGACGGCAACGAACTGCTCGTCGCGCGGGTGGACTCCGCTCCGGTCGACATCTGGTACGTCGCCGATCCGACCGAACCGGCCACCCCGCCGCGCGCGGTGCGCTATGCGGCGGCGGGGACGGCGAACCCCGAGGTCACGTTGTGGCTCATCGGCCTTGACGCGGGCGGGGCAGGGACCGAGGTGCGCTGGGATCGCGGCGCCTTCGAATACCTGGTCGGCGCGGGCTGGGACGAGCACGGGCCGTATGCCGTCGTGCAGTCGCGCAACCAGCGGATCGTCCGGTTTCTCGGGGTCGACCCGGTCAGCGGCGAGACCCGAGTCCGCAACGAGCAGCGCGACGACTGCTGGGTGCAGCTGATCCCCGGCCTGCCGGCGCGCACGAGTTCCGGGGCGGTGCTCGCACACGTCGACGAGGCAGGGACCCGGCAGCTCACCGTGGCCGGCGTCGCGGTCACGCCGGCCGGCCTCCAGGTTCGCGCGGTGGTCGGGGTCGACGGGGATGCGGTGTTTTTCACCGGATCGGATGAACCTACCGAGACGCACCTGTGGAGTTACCGGCCCGACGAGGGCCTGCGGAAGCTGAGCACCGAACCCGGCGTGCACACCGGGACCTGCGGCAACGGCACCCTGGTGCACGTCGCCCGCTGCCCGGACCGGCCGGGTGTGCGGGTCGAGGTGCTGCGGGCCGGGAAACCGGGTGTGCCGATCGGTTCGCTGGTGGCGCGGCCGGTGCTGGACGTGCACCGGACCTCGCTGGTGCTCGGGCCACGTGCGCTGCGCGCGGCGCTGTACCTGCCCTCCTGGCACCGGCCCGGCGACGCGCCACTGCCGGTCCTGCTCGACCCGTACGGGGGAGCGGGCCACCAGCAGGTCACCGCGGAACTGGCCTGGCACTGCCTTGTCTCCCAGTGGTTCGCCGAACAGGGCTTCGCGGTACTGGTCGTCGACGGTGTCGGCACACCGGGACGCGGACCGGACTGGGAGCGGGAGGTGTACGGCGATCTGTTCGGGCCGGTGCTGGACGACCAGGTGGCCGGCCTGCGGGCGGCCGGGCGACTGCGTCCCGAGCTGGACCTCGGCCGGGTCGGTATCCGGGGTTGGTCCTTCGGCGGTTCGCTCGCCGCGCTGGCCGTGCTGCGCAGGCCGGAGGTGTTCCACGCGGCGGTCGCCGGGGCCGGCGTCACCGACCAACTGCGCTACGACGCACACTGGCGCGAGCGGTTCCTCGGCCATCCCGCCGAATTCCCGGCGCGGTACGCGGCATCCTCGCTGGTGACGGCGGCGCTGGAGCTGACTCGGCCGCTGCTGCTGATGCACGGCCTCCTCGACGAGAACGTCTTCCCGTCGAACACGCTGCTGCTCTCCGCCGCGCTGCTGGCTGCCGGACGGCAGCACGAGGTGCTGCTGTTGTCCGGCCTCGGCCACCGGGCGTTCGGCACCGCCGGCACCGCGAACCTACTGCGCCACCAGCTGGACTTCCTGCACCGGCAGCTCCGCGTCGAGCCCGGCACGCGGCCTTAGCACGGCGTGGTGGCGGTCACTTCGCGGCCTCCCGTGATGTCCTCGTGACGTACTCCAATATGGTGTCCCGACTCCAATGTGGTGTCCTGGT